>DATBMM010000207.1:0-1849 GCA_036554825.1 Candidatus Limnocylindrales bacterium | reverse complement strand
GCGTTCAGGCCGCGCGCCGGTCCCTCCGCGAACTCCGGGTCGACCGCGCCTCGCCGGCCCTCGTCGTAGGCGTAGAAGCCGCGACCGGCCTTCCGTCCGAGGCGCCCCGCGGCGACCAGCCGCGCCTGGACCGGTGAGGGGCGGAGTCGCTCGGGGCGGCCGAGACCCTCCCAGACCGCCCGCGCCGCGGCCAGGTTGACGTCGAGACCGGCCAGGTCCATGAGCTCGAACGGGCCCATCGGGAAGCCGGCCTCACGCATCGCGTCGTCGATGGTCTGGACGCTGGCCGACCCCTCCTCGAGGATGCGCAGCGCCTCGATCGTGAACGGCCGGTTCACCCGATTCACGATGAACCCCGGGCGGTCGGCGCAGCGGACCGGGGTCTTGCCCCACTCGCGGACGATCCGCTCGGCGGTCGTCACGATCGTCTCGGCCGTCCGAGCCCCGGGCACGACCTCGACCAGGGCCATCAGCGGGACCGGGTTGAAGAAGTGGAGCCCGATGACCCGCTCCGGCCGCTCGGTGGCCTCCGCGATCGCCGTGATCGACAGGGCGCTCGTGTTGGTCGCCAGGATGACGTCCGGGTCGGCCTCGGCGTCGAGGGCGCGGAAGACGGTCCGCTTCAGCTCGAGGTCCTCGAGCGCCGCCTCGACGATGAGGCTGGCCTGCGTGGCGAGGCCGTCGAGCAGGTGCGCGTGGCGCAGCCGGTCCAGTCGGCCATCGGTCCATGCGTCGATGGAGTCGGGGTCGAGGTCGAGCTTGGCCGCTCGCCGACCGAGGCCGTCGCGGATGCGGGCGGTCGCGCGCTCGATCGCGTCGGCGTCGACGTCGTGGAGCACGACCTCCCAATCGGCTTCGAGGGCGACCTGGCCGATGCCCGCACCCATGATCCCCGCGCCGACGATACCGACGATCGTCACACCGACTTCAGCGCCTCGAACGGCTGGCGGCAGCCCCGGCAGTAGTAGAGCGAGCGGCACTGGGTCGGCCCGAAGGCGCTGTCCATCACGACCTCCGTGCTGTCGCAGAACGGGCAGCGCATCGTCGCCGGGTCGGACGGCGGCGCGATGCCGGCTGCGCGGAGGGCGGTACGCCCCGCCCGCGAGATGCGATCCGACGACCACGGCATCTCGAACGTGATCTCGACGCGGACCGGGCGGTCGAAGCGCTGGCCGAGCCGCTCGGCGATCGTCGCCTTGATCACGTCGAGCGCCGGGCAGCCGACGAACGTCGGGAGGATCGCGACATCGATGGTGTCGCTCCCCACGACCACCCGATGGACGATCCCGAGATCGATGACCGACAGGACCGGGATCTCCGGATCGGGGACCTCGGCGAGGGCCTGGCGGACGTCGGCCTCGGACGGCCAGGCGTCGATCACCAGGTCGCCCCCGGATCGCTCCGGCGGACCGACGTCAACCCCTCCCATAGCTGGCGGAACGGCTCGGCATGGTCCGACCGTCCTCGCCACGGGTCGACGGTCGCCGGTGGGCTCGGCAACCCGAGCGGGGCGAACGCCCGATGGATGCGGTCGCGCCAGTCGCGCTCGAGATCGGCCATGGGTCGGGGGAGGATCCCGGCGTCGACGAGGGCGCCCTCCGCCTCGAGCGGTGTGAAGACGGTGCCGGCATGCGGTGCCAGGTCGTCGAGCGCGGCGAGCAGGCGGTCGCGTGCCTCGCCGGGCGTCTCGGCGAGGCGTCGGAGCCAGGTGCTGACGTGCATCTCGTGGTAGCGCTCCTCGCGTCGGAGCTTGGCGACGAGCTCGGCCAGCGGCGTCCATGCCGATCGCGCGAGCGCCTCGAGCCGGACCGCGTCGGCCGTCTCGTACAGGTAGCGCCGACCTATCGTC
>DATBMM010000240.1:0-4659 GCA_036554825.1 Candidatus Limnocylindrales bacterium | reverse complement strand
GCTGACGACCGTGATCGGTTCGGTGACGGTCTCGCCATCGGCGGGGATGGCGCGGACCAGCTCCGCGTGCGCCGCGACCGGCGAGGCGAGCGCGAGGAGGAGGGCGAAGGCAGCGAGCAGTCGGAGCAACGGGGTGGTTCGGGGGATCATGGCCCGAGCATACGAAACAGCTTCGAGATCCGCCGAACCGTGGCTCCCAGTCTGCATCGCCAGGCCGAGGCACGGACGCAGCTCCCCACCCGGGTCATCGGTGACTCCCAGTCTGCATGGAGGGCGTGAGGATCGCCGGCGAGGCCCCCGACCGATCCGACGCGGTACGATCGACACCACCCCACCGAACCCCAGGAGCCTGCGTGCCGACCACCGCTGTCCCGACCGTCGAGTTCACCGACGGGCGCCTTCCGAACGGCCTCCGCCTGATCGTCGCCGAGGACCACCTCGCCCCGGTCGTGGCCATCAACCTCTGGTACGACGTCGGCTCGAAGCACGAGCAGCCGGGCAAGACCGGCTTCGCTCACCTCTTCGAGCACGTGATGTTCCAGGGCTCGCGCCACGTCGCCAAGGCCGAGCACATCGCGCTCGTCCAAGCCGCCGGCGGGACGATGAACGGCACGACCTGGCTCGATCGAACGAACTACTTCGAGACGCTCCCGTCGCACCAGCTCGACCTCGGCCTTTGGCTCGAGGCCGACCGGATGGCGACGCTGCTCGACGCGCTCAGCCAGGAGAACCTCGACAACCAGCGCGAGGTCGTGAAGAACGAGAAGCGCTGGTCATACGACAACCGACCGTACGGGTCGTGGCAGGAGAAGCTGCAGGGCCACCTGTTCCCGCCGGAGCACCCCTACCACCACCCGACGATCGGCTCGATGGAGGACCTCGACGCCGCGTCGCTCGAGGACGTGCAGGCCTTCTTCCGGACCTACTACGCGCCGAACAACGCGGTCCTGTCGATCGTCGGCGATGTCGACACCGCGGCGGCTCGCGAGAGTGTCGAGCGCTTCTTCGGGTCGATCCCGGCGAACCCGTCGATCCCGCCGATCGGCGACCTGTCACTGCCGCCGACGCTCGGCCGCGAGATCCGCGAGGTCGTGAAGGACCGCGTGCCGCTGCCGCGGATCTTCGTCGGATTCCGGGCGCCGGTGTATGGCGACCGCCGGCTTGATGCGCTCGAGGTCGCCGGCCAGATCCTCGCCGGCGGGAAGGGCAGCCGGCTCCACCGGCGCCTCGTTCGCGACGAGCGCATCGCCCAGGACGTCGCGCTGTTCACGCTCGGGTTCGTCGGCGGCGCCTCGGTCGCGGCCGGCTGGGCGACCGTCCGGCCGGGCGTGTCGGTCGACCGCGTGGAGGCGGCGTTCCACGACGAGGTCGAACGCCTCGCGGTCGAGCCCGTCAGCCAGGACGAGCTGGCGCGCGCGTTCGCGCTGATCGAGGCCGACGAGCTCGGCGCCCTGCAGCGCGTCGAGGAACGCGCCGACCGGCTGTCGATGTATGCGACGCTCTTCGACCGACCTGCGCTGATCAACGAGATGCTCGGGCGCTACCTGGCAGTGACGCCGGAGGCCATCCTCGAAGTCGCTGCCGCCACGTTCCGCTCGGACAACCGGCTCGTGCTGACGTATCTGCCCGAGACGCCGTCGGCGGAAAGCGACGAGATCGACGCCGAGGCACAGGACGACGAGGACGAGGAGGTCGCGGCATGACGGCCGAGACGCCGGAGCGCGACATCGTGATCGCCGAGCGACCGGCACCCGGCGAACCGCGCCCGTACGTGTTTCCGGACGTCGCCCGCTCGGACCTGGACAACGGGCTCACCGTCCTCGTCGCCGATCTGCCGGGCCGGCCGCTGGTCAGCGCGTCGCTGGTCGTTCCGGTCGGGGCGGCCGATGAGCCGAGCGACGTCGGTGGCGCCACGGTCCTCGCCGCGCGGGCGCTCACCGAAGGCACCGAGCGCTATGACGCGGTCGCGCTGACAGAGGCCGCGGAACGCCTCGGCGCGTCGCTCCATGCCGAGGCCGGCTGGGACGCCGCGAGCGTCGGGGTGGACGTGCCGTCGGCGCGGCTGGCGCCCGCCCTGGAGCTCCTCGCCGAGGTGCTGCTGCGACCGACCTTCCCCGCCTCCGAGATCGAGCGGCTGCGGGACGAACGGCTCAACGACCTGCTCCAGGCGCAGGCCGACCCGCGGAGGCGTGCCGACGAGACATTCATCGGCACGATCTATGCCGGGGCTTCGCCATACCACCGGCCGGCGGGCGGGACGCGCGAGACCGTCGAGCGGCTGGACGCGGCGAGCGCGCGGCGGGCCTACGAGCGGATCCTCGATCCGGCCCGGGCGACGCTGGTCGTTGCGGGCGACTTGGGAGGCCAGGATGTCGTCGAGCTGGCGCGAGGGCTGTTCGGGACCTGGGCCAGACACGCCGCCGCGGCCGAGCCGGCGCCGATCGTCGACCAGGGGGCCGGCACCGGCCGTCTCGTTCGCGTCGTCCATCGGCCCGGCAGCGTCCAGACGGAGATCCGCATCGGCCACCCAGGGCTGCCACGGCGCATCCCCGACTACCACGCCGTGACCGTGATGGCCGCGATCCTCGGCGGCCTCTTCAACTCCCGCTTGAACATGCAGCTCCGGGAAGCGAAGGGCTACACGTACGGGGCAGGCGCCGGCTTCGAGATGCGCCGCGGTGCGGGGCCGTTCACGGCCCGTGCCGCGGTCAACACCGAGGTCACGGTCCCGGCCATCCTCGACACGATCGCCGAGCTCCAGCGGATGCGCGACACGCCGGTCAGCGACGACGAGCTCACGGCCGCCCGCGACTTCCTCGTCGGCGTCTTCCCGCTCCGGTTCGAAACGCCGGGGGCCGTGGTGGCAGCCGTGTCCGGCCTGTCGGTCCACGACCTGCCGCTCGAGGAGCTGACCGACTACCGTGCCCGGATCGAGGCGGTCGACATCGATGCGGTGGCCGCGGCCGCGCGCGAGCATCTCGACGTCGACCGCGCGGCGATCGTGCTCGTCGGCGACGTCGACGCGTTCGGGTCCGACCTCGAGGCGGCCGGTCTCGGCCGGCTCGTGATCGATCGCGACGAACCGGCCGCCGCACAGCTGGCCCCGGAGGTCGAGGCGGCGGCCGTCGTCGGCCCGACCGACGAGGGTGACGAGGCCGGGCCGACGGCCGGTGCCGAGGACCCGTCGCTGCCGGGCACAGACGAGCCTGGCGCAGCGGATACGAAGCCGGACGACGATCCGGTCGCCTGAACCTGATGTAGGGGCCGGGTCCGCCTGAAACCTTTCGGCGCGTCGATGTCTCGATCGAGTAGCGACCGGTCAGGTGACCGGCATCGACGACGGAGACATCCCCTTGACACGTTCCGACCCGCGCCTCCTGCGTGGCCTCCTCGCGACCGGGGCCTCGCTGTTCCTGATCGGTGGCGTCGTGCTGGCCGCCGACGATCGCAGCGCGCCCACCCCGACGGCCGAGCCTGCCCGCATCTCCACCGCGTCCCCGTCCGCCGAGGCGACCGCGACCACCGAACCGACGGCCGCCGCGACCGCCGAACCGACGGCCGAGCCCACGAGCGAGCCGACCGTCGACCCTGACGGTCAGCCGCGGGCAGCGAGCACCGCGGAACCCACGGAGGGTGCGGAGGCGTCCGACGACGCCAACGACGGTCCCGAAGACGACCGCGACGACCAGTCCGGTCGAAACGATGATCACGACGAGCCGGGGGACGACCATGGTGGTCCGGGCGATGACGACGACGAGCCGGGGGACGACCACCATGGGTCGTCCGGCATCGACGGTGGCGGGGACGACTCCTGACGGGATCGCCCGTCGGACATGCAGAGCCATCCTACTTGGGACGGATCGGCCCTGGCCACGGCATCATGGCCATGGGCCGATCCCGCGTGTCCGGCGGCGAACGCCCATTCGACGCCTGGAGAACGCCGATCGTCACCGGATCTCGGCCTGCGTACGAACCGCCCGCGCCCTCGGATGACCGGGCGATCGTCGATGCCGTGCTTGCCGGCGACCGCGATGCATATCGGCGCCTCGTCGAACGGGAAGGGCCTGCCCTCGTCCGCGCCTGTCATCGGATCCTGGGCGATCACGCCGAGGCCGAGGATGCTGCCCAGGAAGCCTTCGTGACCGCCTTCCGCTCCCTGTCGAGCTGGCGAGATGACGGGCCCTTCGGCGCGTGGCTGACGCGTATCGGTGTGCGGATCGCGCTGCGCCAGGCCGGCCGGCGCCGAACCGTCACCTGGCGCGATCCGGCGACGGCGGCAGCGCCTCCCGACGCACCCGGCCAGGCGGACCGAGCCGCCGACCGCGAGGCGATGGCTGCCGCACCGATGACCGATCCCGCCATCCTGTCGCTCCGCGCTGAACGCGCGACCGAGATCCGCACGGCCGTCGCGACGTTGCCCGAGCCGTACCGCGAAGTCGTCGCGCTGCGGTTCTTCGGGGAGGCGTCGCTCGACGAGATCGCCCACGTGACGGGTCGGCCGCTCGGGACGGTCAAGACGCATCTCCATCGTGGCCTGGCCCGCCTGCGGGCCAGCCTGGAAGTCGGCGAGCGATGAGCGAACAGGGTCGACGGTTCCACCCGTCCGAGCTGGACCTGGAGCTCGATCACGAGAGCGCCGAGCTGCTCGCCACGGCCCGC
>DATBMM010000158.1:0-7130 GCA_036554825.1 Candidatus Limnocylindrales bacterium | reverse complement strand
AGCCGGCGCGAGCCCAACGTCCACGTGGCACTCGACGCGGACGAGCGCAGGTTCGTCGCCATGCTGCTCGAGACGTTCGCGCGGAGTCCGGCTGCCACCTGACCGACTGTTCCTCGGGACCTGACCCCCGCACCGACCCTCCCCATGCCGGCCGGCGCACGCCGCCGGGCCGGGATGCTACCCTGACGCCGTCCTTGGATGGCCGGTCCTGTGAGGCCGGCGTACCGGTCCCGTGAGGCCGGCGAAGGAGGCGATCGATGTCCGCGCACGCCCACGCCCACCACGCCCAGACGGCGGGTGGGTCGTTTGTTATCCGGGTCGCCGTCGGGTGATCGCTCCGCCACCGCCGAGGTCAAGCGCGGTCGTCGACCCACGGATCGGCGATCTCGGACCGGCGTTGCTGGCGCTGGAGGACGGGACGGTCTTCCCGGGGGTCGCGTTCGGGGCGCCGGTCACGGCCGGCGGCGATCTGGTCGTGAACACCAGCCAGACCGGCTACCAGGAGGTCTGCACGGACCCGTCGTATGCCGGCCAGGTCGTGGTCATGACCTACCCGCTCATCGGCAACTACGGGCGGCTCGTCGACGACGACCAGTCGACCCGACCGTGGCTACGCGCCCTGGTCGTCGCGAACGCCACGGCTGCGGTCCTCGAGGACGCCCGCCAGCTCGCGGCGCTGCTGCGCGGCGATGGCATCCCGGCGATCGCGGGCGTCGACACGCGGGCCCTCGCGCGTCACCTTCGCTCGAACGGCAGCCTGCGCGGGGTCGTGACGGCACCCGGCGACATCGACGTCTCGGCGGCTCGTGCGGCGGCGGCTGCGGCGCCCCGCTGGGAGGACCAGGACTTCGTGGGCCTCGTATCGCCGGCGGCCGTGACCGAGCACGGCGACGCCGCCGAGGGCGGGCCGCTGATCGGCATCGTCGATCTCGGCCTCAAGTCGAACATCGTGCGGGCGATGCGGCATCGAGGCGCCCGGGTCCGGGTGCTGCCACATACCGCTTCGCCGTCGGAGGTGCTGTCGTCGGACATCGACGGCGTGATCCTGTCGCCCGGACCGGGTGATCCGGCCCGGCTCGCCTCGCAGGTCGCGCTGGCAGGCGCCGTCATCGACGACGGGCGGCCCCTCCTCGGGATCTGCCTGGGGCATCAGATCGTCGGCCGGGCCGCCGGCGCGGAGACGCGACGGCTGCGCTTCGGGCATCACGGCGCGAACCATCCCGTCCAGGACGTCGATCTCGGGCTCGTCCAGGTCACCGCCCAGAACCACGAGGTGCAGGTGGTCGGCGAGTCGCTGCCGTCGGACTCGGGGTTCCACGTGAGCCAGGTCAACCTCAACGACCGCTCGGTCGAAGGGTTGCGCCACGTCGAGAAGCCGATCGAGACGGTCCAGTACCACCCGGAAGGCGCGCCTGGCCCGCTCGACGCGCTGGCGGTGTTCGACCGGTTCGTGGCCGCGGTTCGGGGCGAGCCGGGGTGACGGTGCGCGTCATGGGTCGGCGTCACGGTGGTGTTCTCGTGGGGCCAGCACCGGGCCGCCGCGCCGAACCACGGACCTGTGAACTCCGGCTGATTCCCGTCGGGCGGGAGCAGACGACGAGTCGAGGGCTTCTGACGCACGAGATTCCCGCCGCGCGGGATGGACGGCACGACCTACCCGTCGAGCGGGAAACACGCAGCCGGCCGGCGGCATGCGCGTCGCGTGCTCCCGTGGGACGGGAATCGGCCTGCCCAGGCGGGGATCTGACGTGACGGCGAAGCCAGACTCGGTCCTGATCCTCGGCAGTGGTCCGGTGGTCATCGGTCAGGCGGCCGAGTTCGATTACGCGGGCACGCAGGCGTGCCGGGCCCTGCGCGGCGAGGGCGTGCGGACGATCCTCGTCAACTCGAACCCGGCCACGATCATGACTGACCCGCAGGTGGCCGACGTCATCTACCTCGAGCCGCTGACGGTCGAGGCCGTCGAAGCCGTCATCGCCCGCGAACGGCCCGACGGCATCCTCGCCGGTCTGGGCGGCCAGACGGCCCTCAACCTCGCGACGTCCCTCGCCGAGCACGGCGTCTTCGAGCGCTACGACGTCCGCCTCCTCGGCACGCCGCTCGAGGCCATCCGCATGGCCGAAGACCGTGAGGCGTTCCGCGACCTGCTCGACCGGATCGGCCAGCCATACGCCCCCTCATGGATCGTGGAGTCGCCCGCCGACGTCGAGACGGCCCTGGAGACCATCGGTCTGCCCGCGATCGTCCGACCAGCCTTCACGCTCGGCGGCACGGGCGGCGGCATCGTCACGACCGAGGCGCAGTACCGCGAACGCGTGCGGGCGGGTCTGCGGGCGAGTCCCATCCGCCAGGTCATGGTCGAGCGCTGCCTCGTCGGCTGGCAGGAGATCGAGTACGAGGTGATGCGCGACGCCGACGACACGTGCATCGCCGTGTGCTCGATGGAGAACGTCGATCCGCTCGGCGTCCACACCGGCGACTCGATCGTCGTCGCGCCGGTCCAGACGTTGACCGATGCCGTCCACCAGCGTCTGCGGAGCGCGGCGCTCGCGATCATCCGCGCCCTCGGTGTCGAGGGCGGCTGCAATGTCCAGTTCGCCCTCTCACCCGATTCGACCGAGTACGCCGTCATCGAGGTCAATCCGCGCGTGTCACGCTCGTCGGCGCTGGCGTCCAAGGCGACGGGATACCCCATCGCACGGGTCGCCGCCCAGATCGCGGTCGGAAGGCGGCTCGCCGAGATCCCGAACGTCGTGACCGGCACGACGGTCGCCGCCTTCGAGCCGGCGCTCGACTACGTCGTCGTCAAGCTCCCGCGGTTCCCGTTCGACAAGTTCCCGACCGCCGACCGCACGCTCGGCAGCCAGATGAAGGCGACGGGCGAGGTGATGGCCATCGACCGGACCTTCGGCTCCGCCCTCAACAAGGCCCTGCGCGGGCTCGAGCAGGCCGGCGCCGGGCCGCTGGCCGAGGATCCGTCGTGGACCGCCACCTTCGACTACCTGGCGGCCGTGTTCGCCGGCGACCCCGAGGACGACGAGCCGATCCGCTGGATCGACGAGACCGGACAGGCCTGCGAGAGCACGCGCTTCGCCCAGCGCAGCGCCGCCCCGATCGTGCTGCGGCAGTTCCTCGAGCCGTCCGACTCGCGGCTGTGGCGCCTCCTGGGGCTCCTGCGGCGCGGCGTCCCCGAGGCGATCGTCGGTGAGGCGACCGGGATCTCGGCCTGGTTCCTGGGCGAGATGGGGCGGAACGTGGCCCTGGAGCGCGACGTCACCGCGACCGGCGCGCGGCTGGCCGATCCGGCCGACGACGCGGCGGCCGAGCTGCTGGCCACCGCCAAGCGCGCCGGCTTCGGCGACCGGGAGCTGGCCGAGCGTGCCGGGACGACCGCCGAGGCGATCCGGGACGCCCGTCTGGCGCGGGGCATCGTGCCCGGCTACGCGATGGTCGACACGTGCGCGGCCGAGTTCGCCGCCGAGACGCCGTACTTCTACTCGACCTATGCCGCTGCGGGTTCGGCGCCGGAGGCGGCGATCGTCGATCGGCCGGCCGCGCTCGTCATCGGCAGCGGCCCCGTGCGGATCGGTCAGGGTATCGAGTTCGACTACTGCGCGGTCCAGGCCGCCGACACCCTCCGCCAGGCCGGCTGGCAGGCCGTGATGATCAACTCCAACCCCGAAACCGTCTCCACCGACTTCGACGCGTCCTCGCGTCTGTATTTCGAGCCGCTCGATCCCGAGAGCGTGCGCAGCGTCATCGATGCCGAGGGCGGCCTGCCCGCGGTCGTCGCGTTCGGTGGCCAGACGCCGCTGAACCTGGCGGCGCCGCTGGCGAACGGCGGCGTCCCGCTGCTCGGGTCGGACCTCGAGGCCATCGACCAGGCCGAGGAACGCGTCCGGTTCGCCGCGCTCCTGGACCGGCTCGGGATCCCACAGCCCGATGGCGGGATGGCACACAGCGTCGACGAGGCGCTGACACTCGCGGAACGCATCGGCTACCCGGTCATCGTCCGGCCGTCGTTCGTGATCGGCGGCCTGGCGATCGACTTCTGCTACTCACCCGAAGACCTCGAGCGCCAGCTGGCGCTGGCCACGGTCGTCGACCCGGATCGGCCCGTCCGCATCGACCGCTATCTGGAGGGCATCGAGGTCGATGTCGATGCCGTGAGCGACGGGGAGCGGGTGCTCATCCCCGGCCTGCTCGAACACGTCGAACGGGCCGGCGTCCATTCCGGCGATAGCGTCGGCGTCTTCCCGCCGCAGACCGTCAGCGAGGGCGATCAGGACCTCATCGTGTCGACGATGGAGCGGATCGTGCGCGCGCTCGGCGCGCGCGGGCTGGTCAACGCCCAGTTCATCGTGCGCGACGACGGCGTCTACCTCATCGAGGTCAACCCGCGCGCGTCTCGGACGGTGCCGTTCCTGTCGAAGGTCACCGGCGTGCCGATGGTCGAGCTGGCGGTGCGGATCGCGCTGGGGGCCACGCTCCCGGAGCTGGGCTGGGATGGCGGGCTCCTGCCGGAGCCGCCATTCGTGGCGGTCAAGGCGCCCGCGTTCTCGACCGCCAAGCTGCGCGGCGTGGATCCGTCCGTGGGGCCGGGGATGCAATCGACCGGGGAGGTGATCGGCATCCACGAGGATCCGCGGGTGGCACTGGCGAAGGCGCTGCTCGGGGCCGCCCTCGTGCCGCCACGACCCGGGGAGACCGGCGCGCTCGCGCTGCTGTCGATCGCCGACCGGGACAAGGCCAGTCTCGGACGGCTCGCCGCCGGCCTGGTCGGGGCGGGCTATCGCCTGGCCGCGACGCCCGGCACGCGCCGGCGACTCGCCGAAGCCGGCTACGACGCGGGACCCGTGGCCAAGCTCGGCGAATCGGCCGACGAAACGATCGGCGAACTGCCCATCCTCGAGCTCATCGCGACCGGCGATGTCCGGCTCGTCGTCAACACGCCGACGCCACGGTCCGGGGCGGTCCGCGATGCGGCCGAGATCCGCCATGCCGCGACCGCGGAGGGGATCCTGTGCCTGACCGCGATGGAGACCGCGGTCGCTGCCGCCGAGGCCCTGGATCCGTCGGTCGCCGAAGGCGTGGCGACGGTCCGCTCGCTCGGCGACTGGGTCCCGGAGCCCGGTCAGCCCAGGCTGGTGGCGACCGCCTGACGTGCGCCGGCCTCTTCCGGTGTCACCACGATCGCCTGACCGAGCGACCAGAGCGTCAGCGTCGTCAGCGCGACCATCACCACCGCGAGCGGCACCTGGCGCAGCCTCAGCGGCCGGCCCTCGATCTCGGCCGGTGCCTCCAGGGCCGCCACGACGTGACCCCCCCACGCCCCGAGCATGTGGCCACCGACGACCGAGGCGAGCTGGAGCGTCCAGACGAGACCCGGCGGGAGCCAGGCTCCGGTCGGCTCGAAGAAGGCCGTGCCGAAGAGGTCGGCGCCGTTCTGCAGCGGGTCGGAGATCGCGATGAGGATGCGCTGGCCGTCGATGACCAGGTATGTGAAGTAGTGCGCGATGAGGTAGCCGAGCGCGATCGGCAGGAGACCCGCACCGGTCGCCGCGACCCCGACGAAGCGCGTCACGATCAGCGCCGCGGCGACGACGAGCCCGAGGAAGCCAAGGCACAGCACGGTCTGGCCGGGGAGCGACGGCACACCGAACAGGTCGAACCAGAACTTCGTCTGTGACAGGCCGTCGTACAGGATCGACCCCACGCCGAGCGCGACGAGCACCACATCGGCCGCGGTCCAGCCGGGCTCGAGCAACCCGCTCGCGAACGATCGACGCCGGACCCGCCCCTCTTCGTCGACAAGCGCGTAGGGCGCCAGGCGGCCGAGGAGGCGGAACCAGACCGTGAAGATCTCGGCGTTCGCGCGCCAGGTGTCGCGGCCGTACTGGGCCATCATCGCCAGCGTCAGCGCGGTGTAGCCGACCAGCACGATGAACAGTACGTCCGGTCCGGCGCGGAGCACGAGCTCGAGCCACACGACCACCACGAAGCCGATCGCGGCCGGCCAGCGACCGAGCCTGGCCGGATACGTGGCCGGCTCCCAGGCCCCGAGGCCGACGCGTCGGGCGATCCAGGCGCCGAGGTCGTAAAGCGTCGAGAACGGGTCGAGGAACTGCCAGACGGGTCCGATGAGCGCCGAGATGGCCGCGACCCCGACCCAGCCGTACACGAACAGGAACAGCGTCGCCACCTCGCCCGCGCTGCTCCCGCCGGAGATGCCCTGCACCACGATCCATGCCCAGCCGAGCAGGCCGAGCGCTCGGAGGATCAGCCGAAGGGGAGCGGGTGGGAGACGCCCCACCGCGGACGTGTTCGGCCGTTCGGCGCGGACGTCCCGGGCGAGGACGAACACGAAGGACAGCGCGACCGTTGCGGCGGCGCCGGCAAGGTAGACCGCCAGCGGGAGGCGGCTGGTGTAGGTCGTGTTCAACGCGTGCGCTGCGACCGCGGCCGGGGCGGCCAGGGCGACGATCCCTGCGCCGACCAGCGCACGCGCGACCAACCCGAGGCGCCGCATCTCGCTAGCGCGCCCGCGTGCGGCTTCGGTTGAGCAGGAAGCCGGCGCCGATGGCGACGATCGCGAGCGCAGCGATGATCGGCAACAGGACGTCGCCCGAACCAGACGCGGGATCGGTCGGAGCCGGCGAGGCTGTCGGGGTGGCGCTGGGGCTTTCGCTGGGAGAGGCGGTGGCAGACGGGCTGGGGCTGGCGTCGGATGGGGTCGGCGTCGGCTCGGGCGTCGGGGAGGGGCTCGCAGGGACGGCGACGGTGAACGTCCAGGTCGCCCGCTCGACGTGGCCGTCGGCCGAGCGAGCCGTCGACTGGACGGTGTACGTGCCGTCGGTCAGTGGGGACTCGGGTCTGGCGACCATCCGACGGGCATCCTCCGGGTCGATGCCGCCGCTCGCCACCCTGGCGCCGCTGCCATCGGTGATCTCGAGTCGACTGCCGCTGATCAGGTCCTCCGAGTAGCGACCGCTGACGACCGTGATCGGTTCGGTGACGGTCTCGCCATCGGCGGGGATGGCGCGGACCAGCTCCGCGTGCGCCGCGACCGGCGAGGCGAGCGCGAGGAGGAGGGCGAAGGCAGCGAGCAGTCGGAGCAACGGGGTGGTTCG
>DATBMM010000157.1:0-4381 GCA_036554825.1 Candidatus Limnocylindrales bacterium | reverse complement strand
CGATCCACGAGGCGACATGGCGCGTTTCGTCCATCCGCAGCTCCAGGCCGCCGGCCAGGTATCGCTTGGCCTTGTCGAGCTCGTCCGTCCCGACCGCCTCGTCGCGGAGTCGGACCAGCTCCGCGAGGATCGCCTCGAGCGCATCGCGCAGCCCGGCCGGGTCGACACCGGCGGAGACTTCCAGCGCACCCGCGTCGGCGTAGTCGACCAGGCCCGAGCCGATGTCGTACGCGAGTCCGCGTTCCTCGCGGATCGAGAGGAAGAGGCGACTGCTCATGCCATCGCCAAGGATGGCGTTGAGCACCGCCAGCGCCCAGGCATCGGGGTGGTCGCGGTGGAGGGCCGGCAGGCCGACGACCAGGTGCGCCTGGGCCGTGTCGCGCTTGCCCACGAGGACCCGCGGCCCCGCCGGCAGGGATGGCGCGGGGGCGAACGCCGGGATGGCGCCGTTGCCGGTGCCGAACGCCGAGGCGGCCAGACCGGCGGCGTCCTCGTGGCCGATGTCGCCGGCCACGGCCACCACGGTGTTGGCCGGGCGGTACATCGTCCGCCAGAACTCGCGGATCGTCGTGTCCGGCAACGCGCGGATGCCGGCCTCGTCGCCACAGATCTCGCGCCCCAGCGGACCCTCCCCGAAGAGCGCGGTCTGGAACAGCGTCTGGCAGTGCTCCGCAGGGTCGTCCTGGTACGAGCGGATCTCCTCGATGATCACGCTCCGCTCACCCTCGATCTCGTGATCGGCGAGGATCGGCCGGACGATCAGCTCGCCGAGGACGTCCATCGCCCGGGTCGCCTCACGACGTGGGACCCGGACCCAGTAGACCGTCGACTCCCGGTCGGTCGCCGCGTTGAACGAGCCGCCCACACCCTCGATCGCCTCGCTGATGGCGCGAGTCGTCGGGTACGCGGCCGTGCCCTTGAACGTGATGTGCTCCATGAAGTGGGCGACGCCGGCTTCCGCGGCGGTCTCCAGGCGGGAGCCGGCCAGGACGTAGGCCGCGATGGAGACCGAACGTGCACCGGGCAGGCGAGCGCTGATGACGCGCGGCCCATCGGGCAGCGCGGTCCGTTCGAACATCGCGTCGGATGGTACCGGAAGCGTGCGCACACGCCGGGATCCGCGGCGCCCGATGACGCGGAAACCCCGAGTGACCGGGTCCGACCGGCCGTATCCTGAGTGCTACACCAGCTGGGCCGTGCCGAAACACGGGGAGACCGTGGCGTGGCCGTGGCGGAGGAGGAGTTCGATGATGCGACGCCACCTGTCGTGGCTCGCGGTCTCGATGGCCGCGATCCTGATCGTTGGAGCGTGCTCCGGTTCGAGCGCCAGTACGGCGCCATCGACGGCGGCATCCGAGGCGCCCCCGGCGTCCGCGCCGGCGTCGGAAGGGGCCGCCTCGGCGCCACCCGCGGACTGCGCCGGGACCGGGACGCAGGGCGGCGCAGACCTGCAGATCCCGGACGTCGAGGAGGGCAAGTTCAACGTCGCGATGGTCCTCATCGGGCCGCACGACGACGGCGGCTGGAGCCAGGCGCACTACGAGGGCCTCCAGTACGTCTGCGAGAACGTGGCCGACAGCCACGTCGCCTACATCGAGCTCGTGCCCGAAGGCGCGGACTCGGAGCAGGTCTTCCGGAGCCTGGCGCGCAAGGGCTTCGACTTCATCATCGGGACCTCGTTCGGGTACATGGACCCGATGGCGACCGTCGCCGAGGAATTCCCGGATGCCACCTTCCTGCATCTGACCGGCTTCAAGTCGAACGGGAAGAACTTCGGCAACTTCTTCGGCGCGATGGAGGACTTCAAGTACCTCGCCGGGATGCTCGCCGGATCGCGAGCGAAGGCCGATGGCAACCCAAAGATCGGCTATATGGCCACCTTCCCGATCCCCGAGGAGATCCGCCTGGGCAACGCGATCATGCGCGGGGTCCTGAAGACCTGCCCCGAGTGCACGATGGACATCCGGTTCATCAACACCTGGCATGACCCGGTCAAGGAGCGCGACGGCGCTGCCTCGCTGTTCGACGCAGGGGCGCAGGTCGTCTTCACCGGGGCTGACACGCCGGCCGTCGCCGACGTCGCCGCGGAGAAGGGCAAGTGGGGTGTCACCTACGACCATCCGGTGTCGTGCAAGGTGGACGCCTGCCTGACTGCCCCGTACTGGATCTGGGGTCCTGAGTACGCCCGGATCGCGGAGCAGGTCAAGGCCGGGACCTACACGGCCGGCTACGAGTACTTCGACGCCGACTCCAAGGCCATGGGCCTGTATGGCTTCATGGAGGGCGAGACGCTCCAGCCCGGCGTCGCCGACCTGCCGGCAGCAGACATCCAGCTCGTCAAGGACACGCTCGCGACGATGCTCTCCAGCAGTACCGGTCGTTTCGACATCGTCTTCGCCGGTCCGATCGTCGACAACACGGGCAAGGAACTCCTGCCCGCCGGCCAGAAGCTCCAGCAGTCCGACCTCGACCAGTTCCCGCCTGGCGCCCCAGGGGCCGAGTGCACCACCTGCATGTACTGGTGGAACGAGGGGATCACGGTCGAGCTGCCGCCGCTGTCCTAGGTCGATGAACGCGCGGGCGGCTGGTCTCGACCTCGCCCGCGCGACCACCCTCCGTCGATGACGACGGACACGGAACCTCGCGATCCCGCGACCACGACGGTCCCGCTCGCCATCGAGGCGGTCGGGATCGTCAAGTCGTTCCCTGGCGTGCTGGCCAACGACAACGTCGACTTCGACCTGCGCGAGGGCGAGATCCACGCCCTTCTCGGCGAGAACGGTGCCGGCAAGAGCACGCTCGTGAATGTGCTCGACGGCCTGTACCGGCCGGAAGCGGGCACGGTCCGGGTCGGCGGGGAGGTGATCGACTTCCGCTCGCCGCGCGATGCCATCGCCGCGGGGATCGGCATGGTCCATCAGCACTTCACCCTCGTCCCGTCGATGACGGTCGCCGAGAACGTGCTGCTCGGCCTGGACCGACCGCGCTTCCGTCTCGACCTCGCGGAGACCGAGGTGCAGGTCAGCCGGCTCGCCGCCGAGGTCGGGCTGCGGGTCGACGCGCACGCCCGGATCTGGCAGCTCTCCGTCGGCGAGCAGCAGCGGGTCGAGATCCTCAAAATGCTGTTCCACGGCGCTCGCATCCTGATCCTCGACGAGCCGACGGCGGTCCTTGCCCCGCAGGAGACGAGCGAGCTGTTCGAGACACTCCGCTCGATGGTCGCAGCCGGCCGCAGCATCGTGTTCATCAGCCACAAGCTCGCCGAGGTCCTCGCCATCGCCGATCGGATCACCGTGATGCGCGGTGGCAAGGTGACGGCGGCCGGGATCGACCCGCGGAGCGTCACGCGGAGCGACCTCGCGCGGTTGATGGTGGGTCGGCCGGTGATCGAGGTACCGATACGAGCTCCGGTCCAACCAGGTCGCGTCGTCCTGTCCGTGGAAGACGTCTCTGCCCTGAGCGACCGCCATCTTCCGGCCATCCGAGGTGCCTCGTTGGATGTCCGAGCAGGGGAGATCGTCGGTGTCGCCGCCGTCGCCGGGAATGGTCAGTCGGAGCTGGCCGAGGTCATCACCGGACTGCGTCCCTGCACCGGCCGCATCCTGGTCGATGGCAAGGAGGTCGGGGCCCGCCCGCCGAAGGTCGCCCTCGGTTCCGGTGTCGGGCACGTCCCGGAAGACCGCACCGGTGTCGGGAGCGCGCCGAACCTGTCGCTCGTCGACAACCTCATCCTGCGCCGGTTCCGGAGCGAGCCGCTGGCCCACGGGCCGTTCCTCGACGGACGAGCCGCACGGACGAAGTCCGAGGAGCTGCGCGGGACGTACGCCATCGCGGCCCCGACGATCGACGTTCCCGCACGGATCCTGTCCGGCGGGAACCTCCAGCGCCTGATCCTGGCACGCGAGATCGACGCCGCGCCGACACTGCTCGTCGCCGTCCAGCCGACCCGCGGGCTCGACGTCGGAGCGATCGAGGGCGTCCATCGACTGCTGCTCGATCTCCGGGAGCGCGGCACGGCGATCCTGCTCATCTCGGAGGAGCTCGAGGAACTCCTCGCCCTCGCCGACCGGGTCCTCGTCATGTACGAGGGCCGCGTCGCCGGGACGTTCGATGCGCCCGGCAGCGACGATGTCGATCGGATCGGACTGCTCATGACCGGCGGTGACGAGTCGGCGGACGCCGCGGGATCGGGCGCGTGACCATCCGCCTGGAACCACGCGGCGAGGTGCCGCGCTGGCTGTCGCCGGCTCTGACCATCGGAGCGGTCATCGTCGCCCTTGCCATCGGCGCCGTCATCCTCGCCTTCGTCGGCGGCGATCCCATCCGAGCCTATGCCCACATCATCGATGCGGCGTTCGGTGACATCGGGGTCCTCAGCGAC
>DATBMM010000021.1:0-6431 GCA_036554825.1 Candidatus Limnocylindrales bacterium | reverse complement strand
GTCGGTTATCCGCAGCTACTGACAGCCCTCAGGGGCCGCACCGATGCTGTGGTCGTGCAGCCGTGCCATCGGCTGCGTGTGCCCAAGGAGTCGACGACATCGAGTCCCATCGACGACGGTTGACCGCCACCATCGTGAGTTGCGCGCTTCTGGCGATGGCCTGCGGCTCCGATACGAGCCCGTCCAACCCGTCGTTGGCGTCGCCGGTACCCAGCGCGGCGTCCGCGGCCCCAGGCCCCACCACCAGCGCTTGGGATCAGATCCCGGACATCGTGGCTCACCTGGAGCCGTCCGTGGTGTCGATCATCCGCCCCGGGGGCGAGGGCAGCGGTGTCGTCTGGAGCGCCGACGGCACGATCGTCACCAACAACCACGTCGTCGAGGGGGTGGACGAGGTCGTCGTCGCGTTCGCCGACGGCAAGCGATCCGACGGCACCGTCCAGGCCACCGACCCGCTCAGTGACCTCGCTATCGTCAAGACCGACCGACGCGACCTCCCGGCCGCGCAGTTCGCGTCGGCCATCCCGCCGGTCGGCAGCCTCGCCATCGCCATGGGCAATCCGCTCGGGTTCGAGAACAGCGCGACAGCCGGCATCGTGTCCGGCAACCACCGAGCCATTCCCGGAGCCGCGACGCAGGCCCCGGCGCTCGTCGACCTGATCCAGACGGACGCCGCCATCTCGCCCGGCAACTCGGGCGGGGCGCTGGTCGATGCGGACATGCAGGTCATCGGCATCAACGTGGCCTACATCCCGCCTACGGCGGGCTCGGTCTCGATCGGCTTCGCGATCCCGGCACCGACGGTGACCGACGTGGTCGGCCAGCTGCTCGAGGATGGTACGGCGGAACACGCCTACCTCGGTGTCAGGGCGTTGCCACTGACTCCAGATGTGGTCGAGCGGTTCGAGATCCCGGTCACCGAGGGCGCGCTGGTCGCCGGGGTCGCCCCGGGTAGTCCGGCGGCTGACGCGGGCATCGAGCCCGGCGACGTCATCGTCGGATTCGGAGACGCCGTGGTGCGGACGGCGGAGGACTTGCTGGCGGCGTTGCGCGACCACGAGCCCGGCGATCAGGTCCCCGTGCAGATCGTGCGCGGCGGGAGCGAAACGACGCTGACCGTCCGGTTGGGCGAGTTCCCGATCGATCAGTAAGCGGTCCGTGATACGGTCCCTCGCGGGCCGGTAGCTCAGTGGCAGAGCAGGGGACTTTTAATCCTTTGGTCGTGGGTTCGAATCCCACCCGGCTCGCCACGTCTGACCACCAGCCGCAACGCAGCGAGCCGAACCCGACGCGTCGTCGTCACGAAGCCGCGCGTACCGTCCCGGGCATGCTCCGCCTCCATGGCCGGGTCCGTACCGCGAAGCGACATCGGCCAGCCGATCGCGTCTTCATCGCGGTGCTGGTCATCGGCTTCCTCGCCATCGCGTTGCTCCTGGTGACGATCTACCCGTCGCCGATGCACCTGCTCCGCATCTACTGACGTTCCGCCCCCGCGGCTGGGGTGCCGAACGGCCCTTGACGACCGACCGGTGCGTCGACGCATCATGGGCTCCGACGCGCGTTGAGGGGACGTTTTCGAGGGGACGCTCACGATGCGAATCCGGCCTGGCCTCCTGTTCTGGGGCCTGTTCTTCCTCCTCCTTGGCGGCATCCCGCTGCTCGTGCGGGTGGGCGCGCTCGACGCGAACCTGCTCGCCGATGCGTGGCGGCTCTGGCCGCTGCTGCTGGTCGCCCTCGGTGTCGCGCTGATCCTCGGGCGGACCTCGGCCGGTCTGCTCGGCACGGCGCTCGCCGCCGTCGTGCTCGGGATCGCCGCTGGTGGCGCGCTGGCGTCGGGCACCAGCTTCATCGGCAACGTCGGCGGCTGCGGGGCGTTCAGCTCGGGGACCGACCAGCGGTTCGAAGACCAGGGCACGTTCTCCGGTCCGATGAGCGCGCGTTTCGACCTCGACTGTGGCTCCCTCGACCTGTCGCTCCAGCCCGGCAACGACTGGCGGGTCCAGGCCGACTACCAGGGCCAGCCGCCGACGCTGGAGCTGTCCGATAACGCCCTCGGGCTGCGGGCACCCGATGGCTTCGGACCGCGCCGCCAGATCTGGACGGCTACCCTCCCCGGGGATCAGTTGCGGAGCCTGCATATCGAGGCGAACGCCAGCTCGGTCACAGGGCGCCTGGCCGGAGCACGGCTCGACGAGACGACGATCGACATCAACGCGGGCGACGCGCGCATCGACGCGACCGGTGCGAGTCTGGGCCGTGTCGACCTGTCCGCAAATGCGGCGCGCACGCGCATGCGACTCGACGCGGATACGTCCGGCTCGCTCTCCGCCAACGCCGGCTCGATCGAGCTCTGCGTCCCGCCCGAGGCCACACTTCGGTTCCGTGTCGAAGAGCAACTGACGTTCGGCCACAACCTCGACGACCGCGGCCTCGTCCGAAGCGGTGACGTGTGGACCCGGGAGGGCGGCGTCGGGGCGCCGGTCATCGACCTCTCGATCGAGGGCAACGCCGCCAACTTCTCGCTCGACCCGTCTGGAGGCTGCTGATGGGCTACCGACTCTATCGCTCGCGTCGCGACCGGATGCTGGCCGGGGTGGCCGGCGGTCTCGCCGAGATGTGGGGCGCCGATCCAGCGCTCGTCCGCATCATCTGGGCGCTGCTCGTCGTGTTCACCGGCGGGATCGCCCTGCTGGTCTACATCGTCATGGCCATCGTCGTGCCCGAGGAGGACGCGGTGTTCGGACCCGGCGGCGCACCGACCCGGGCAGCGGCCGCCGATCCCGGCTCCTTCGAAGGCCGAGCGGCCTGGCGCGCGCCGCGCAGTGCGGGTGGCGGCCTGTCGCCCGGTGTCCTGCTGGGCGGCCTCCTCATCCTCTTCGGCGTGTTCTTCCTGGTGCGGGAGTTCTTCCCGCGGATCGATTTCGACTGGTTCTGGCCGCTCGTCCTCGTCGCGCTCGGCGTCGTGCTCATCGCCTCGGCGATGGGCCGCGGCCCGCGTGGCGGCGGATCGCCGCCGAGCCCGCCACCCTCGTCCGCCGCGTCGTCGACGCCGCCAGCCGACACGACGCCGCCGCCGCCACCACCCCCGGCCGAGCCCTGATGCACGTCAACCGGGGAGCGCTGGTCGGTGGGACGTGGCTGATCGGCCTCGGCGTCGTCTTTCTCGTCCGCCAGGCGATGGACCTGTCATGGACCGAGGCCTGGCCGCTCTTCATCATCCTCGTCGGCGTGGCGTCGTTGGTGTCGTCGCTGATCTACCGCCGGTGGGGGTCGTGGGGCTTCTGGTCGCTGACCTGGCCGGTCGTCTGGATCGGTGTCGGCATCGTGCTCTTCCTGAGCACGACCGGCCGGCTCGGCACCGGACCGGGCGAACTGATCGCCCAGGGCTGGCCGTGGCTGCTCATCGGCCTGGGCGTCTGGTTCCTGATCGGCGCGGTGGCGCCCGGCGGCCGCCCGCCGCTCGAAGACCTCGTCATCCCACTCGGTGACCAACCCTCCG
Source organism: Candidatus Limnocylindrales bacterium (assembly GCA_036554825.1). Lineage (GTDB taxonomy): Bacteria > Chloroflexota > Limnocylindria > Limnocylindrales > CSP1-4 > SPCO01. The sequence goes on along the minus strand of DATBMM010000021.1, from coordinate 2,932 downwards.
CGTCGGTCCGGATCCAGTTCGGAGCCGGAACGCTCGAGGCGGGTCTGGCGGCCCCCGGCCAGCTGGTCGATGGACGGTTCCGGGGAGGCGTCGTCCACCGTGAGCTCGGTCCTGGGATGGTGCAGCTTGAACAGGACACGGCGTACGGGTTGCCCTGGCTCCAGCGCGAGTCGGCGTGGACGATGGGCCTGACCGGCGAAGTGCCGCTCGACCTCACGATCGAGGCCGGCGCCAGTCGAACGCGGCTGGATCTGGCCGCGACCCGCACGCGCCGGCTCGAGATCAAGACGGGCGCCAGCGAGACGACGGTGATCCTGCCGCGCGCCGCGGGCATGACCAACGTGAAGGCGGAAGCGGGCGCCGCCAGCCTGACGTTCATCGTGCCGGCCGGCGTCGCGGCACGGGTCCACGGCACGATGGCCCTCGGCAGCCTTCGCGTCGATGAGGACCGGTTCCCGAGGTTCGGCAACGACTATCAGTCGAGCGATTACGGCTCGGCGACGAACCGGGTCGACCTCGAGATCAACGGCGGGGTGGGTTCGGTCAGGGTGCGGAGCGAGGTCTGAGGAAGCGACGGATCGAGTCGGCGTAGCCGGTCACCGTCGCGGGTCGAGCAGATCGCTCAAGGATGTGGGCTGGAGCCCGTTCGCGCGGAGGCCAGCCAGCGCATACGGCAGGGCATCGAGCGTGTTGTACCCGCCGAGGTGGGAGAGGACGATCGTGCCCGAGGCGGTGTTGGTCCGGATCTTCAGCGCGATGTCGTAGGCCGTCGGGCCGCCCTGCCGTTCGGGGCGCCAGTCGATCGTGTCGATGCTCCACATGAACGTCCTGGTGTAGCCAGCGTCCGCCGCCGCGGTGAGCACGCGCGCGTCATAGGCGCCATAGGGCGGGCGCCAGTACGGTGTCGGGTCCTGACCGGCGACCGCCGTGATCACGGGTTCTGCGCTCGTCAGCTCGCCCCGGATGAAGGCGGCGGATGGCGGCGACGTGGGACACGACGCCCCACCACCACCGTCCCGGAGGTTGCAGTGATGCTGCGTGTGGTTGCCGACCTCGAAGAGCTCCGGGTGCGCCCGGACGACGGCCAGGATGGCGCGCCCCTCCGTCGTCGCAGCGGTCGCAGCCGTCGGGAAGACCGTGGCGCAGACGCGATCGATCAGCAGCTGGTCGAGGATGGCCCGCGCCGGCGTGGTCCGCCCGCCGAGGTCGAACGTCAGTGACATCTCCGGACCCGCGCCTGACACACTGCGGATGACCCGCTGGGTGCCGGCGGCGACGTGGCTGCCCGTCTGGCAGGCGACCGCCGTGGCCCGACTTGACGAACCCGGCATCCAATAGCCGGCCCAGATCCCGTCGACCATCCGGACGTATGGTCGACCGTTGATGATCGCGCGTCGATCGGCTCGCGCGCCGGACGATACGGTGAGAGAGCGGGCCTTCGTCGCCGTCAGTCGCCCGCTGCTATCGAACCGGTAACCCAGGTACGTCCCGGCCGCGAAGGGCACGCGTCGGACGGGCGAGTAGGTCGTCTCGCCCGTGAACCCGCCGATGTACGCGAGCGTCGACTCCCTGATCCAGTAGCCGGCCCAGATCCCGGTCGACATCCGCAGGTGGACGCGGCCATCGATCGTTTGCCGACCGATGGCTCTCGCCGACGACGGCCGTTCGAGGATCCGAGTCTTCGTGGCGATGATGTTCCAGGCGGTGTCGAACCGGTAGCCAGTGTGCTGTGCCGCGACGAAGCGTACGGACACGGGCGATGTCGGGGTGGGCGTCGCAGCGGCGCTCGATGGGGCGGCCGTCAGCCAGGCAGCGAGGACGCTGCCCACGACGGCGGCGCGAAGGACGACCGATGCGTGCATCGTTGAGCCCTACCGTCACCGAATCTCCGGGTCCAGGCACGCGAGTCCGAGAGGCGAAGGTCATCGCATCTGGTGCCCTTCGGCACGGTCCGACGCGACCGACCGCGACGGCCACGCGGCGGGACGACCGCAGGTCGGTCGTCACTGGCTCGCAACGTTCCGCAGCGGTCGCCCGACCCCTTGGGCCCGAACCGCGACGTTCTCGGTCCCCGCGCGGGGCCGACCCATGCGGGGGCGGCCACCTAGCGTTGCATCCACACCCGCCGGGATCGGGTGTCCGGACCTTGCCGGGAGGGATGGATGAACACAGGCGATACCGCGTGGCTCCTCATGTCGACCGCCCTGGTGATGATCATGTTGCCGGGGCTCGCGCTGTTCTATGGCGGTCTCGTCCGCCGGAAGAACGTGCTCTCGACGATCATGCACAGCTTCTTCGGGCTCGCCCTGGTCAGCGTCGTGTGGGTCATCGTCGGGTTCTCGCTCGCCTTCGGGAGCGACGTCGGCGGCCTGGGGCTCATCGGCGGCCTGGATCACGTGCTGTTCGGCGGCGTCGGTCTCGAGCCGTCGACGACGTACGCCACCACCGTGCCATTCGTGCTGTTCGCCGCGTTCCAGCTCATGTTCGCCGCCATCACGCCGGCCCTCATCACGGGTGCCTTCGCCGAACGCAAGCGGTTCGGCGCGTTCGTGCTGTTCACCGTCCTGTGGTCGATCCTCGTGTACTCGCCGCTGGCCCACTGGGTGTGGTCGGTCGACGGCTGGCTGTTCAAGCTCGGCGCGCTCGACTTCGCGGGCGGCACGGTCGTCCACATCAGCTCCGGCGTCTCGGCGCTCGTCGTGGCGCTCCTGATCGGCCGCCGCGCCGTCAACGGGGAGCCGATGGAGCCGCACGACGTGCCGATGACCGTCCTCGGCGCCGGTCTGCTGTGGTTCGGCTGGTTCGGCTTCAACGCGGGGTCGGCCGTCGCGGCCAACGGCCTGGCGGCCAGCGCGTTCATCGTGACCAACACCGCTGCAGCGGCGGCGACCATCACCTGGGTCCTCGCCAGCTACATGCACCGAGGCAAGGT
>DATBMM010000209.1:0-12659 GCA_036554825.1 Candidatus Limnocylindrales bacterium | reverse complement strand
AGGAACGTCGATCCTGGCCCCTCCGCCGGTCGATCGTTCGACCGTGGCGTCATGGGGTGCAAGACGAGGCGCCCGACCCGCCGTGACCCGTTAGACGACCGGCGTCGGAACCTCGAACCCGTTCACCAGCATCGCCTCGACCTCCTCGATCGAACGCGTCGACCGCTCGCCGGTCGCCCGCTCGGTGACCTCGATGCCGCCGGCGCCGAGCGAGCGCGGCGACACGGTCAGGATCCAGGGCATCCCGAGCAACTCGGCGTCGGTCAACTTCACCCCGGGCGACTCGTCGCGGTCGTCCCACAGGATCTCGCGCCGATCGCCGGCCTCCGCGGCGAGTGCGTGGAGCCGCTCGGCGACCTCCTGGACGCGCGGTTCCCTGGCGGCACCGATCGAAACGAGGTGGGCGGCATACGGCGCGACCTCGGCCGGCCAGACGATGCCCTTGTCGTCGTGGTGCTCCTCGACGATGCAGGCCACGTTCCGCCCCACGCCGATGCCGTAGGAGCCCATGACGATCGGGTGCTGCTGCCCGTCCTCACCGAGGTACGTCGCCCCGAACGCATCGGTGTACTTCGTGCCGAGCTTGAAGATGTTGCCGACCTCGATCCCCTGGCGGAGGATCAGCGGTCGTCCGCACTGCGGGCAGGGCGCGCCCTCCTGCACGTTGGTGATGTCGGCGACCACGTCGGGGGTGTAGTCGCGGCCGACATTCACGTTGCGGTAGTGGAAGCCCTCGCGGTTGGCTCCGGCGACGAGGTTGGGTGAGCGCTCCACGAGGTCGTCGACGACGACCACGGTCCCGCGCGCACCGATCGGCGAACCGTAGCCGGGTTCCATCCCGGCGGCCTTGATCTCCTCGACCGTGGCCGGCCGGATCCCGCCCGTCGCTCCCACGGCGTTCACGAGCTTGGTCTCGTTGACCTCGTGATCGCCGCGGACGATGGCCGTGAGGAGGCGGCCGTCGCCGGTGACGAAGAACGCCGCCTTGGCCGTGCGGTCCTGGCCGACGCCCAGGAACGCCGCGAGCGTCGCGATGGTGGTCGTGCCAGGCGTTTCGACCTCCTCGAGCGGGAGGGCGCTCTCGGCGGTCGGCTCCGGCTTGGGTACGACCGCGATCTGGCGGTTGGCCGCGTAGTCGCCGGTCTCGCACAGCAGCAGGTCGTCCTCGCCCGCTGGGTTCAGGACCATGAACTCGTGGGCGAGGCTGCCGCCCATCATCCCGACGTCCGAGCTGACCGCGATCGTGTCGAGCCCCAGCCGCTCGAAGGTCCGGACATAGGCGCCGTGCTGGTCCCAGTAGCTGCGGTCGAGACCGGCCTCGTCCCGGTCGATGCTGTAGGCGTCCTTCATCACGAACTCGCGGACGCGGATCAGCCCGCCGCGAGACCTCGGCTCGTCGCGCCACTTGGTCTGGAAGTGGTAGACCTGCATCGGCAGCTGGCGGTACGACTTGACGACGTCGGCCAGCAGCAGCCCGACGACCTCCTCGTGGGTCATCGCGAGGACCATGTCGCGGCCGTTCCGATCCTTGAAGCGGCCCAGCTCGGGTCCGATGGCCTGGTAGCGGCCGCTCGCCTTCCAGATGTCCGCCGGATGGACGACCGGCATCTCCATCTCCTGGGCGCCGATCCGATCCTGCTCCTCCCGGATGATCTGCTCGACGCGGTCGTTCACGCGCTTGCCGAGCGGCAGCAACGAGTAGATGCCCGCTCCGAGCTGGCGGACGTAGCCGGCCCGCACCAGCAACCGATGCGAGGGCATCTCCGCCTCCGCCGGATCGTCGCGGAGCGTCGTGAAGAAGAGGTGGGACAGGCGCATGGAGCGGTAAGGATAGCGGCGGGTGCCCGACCGCACCGGACCCCGCAGCCAGCCACGATGGCCGCGGCCGCCCCCCGTTAACATCAGATGAACCCCGGAGGACTGATCGGCCTTGCTGGATGGCGCGTCGCTTGCCCTTGTCGTCGTCATCGCGCTCGCGATCGCCTTCGACTACATCAACGGCTTCCACGACACGGCGAATGCGATCGCTACGTCCGTGGCGACCCGCGCCCTCCATCCCCGCCACGCCATCCTCATGGCGACCGCGTTCAACTTCATCGGCGCATTCGCGGGCACGGCGGTGGCCAAGACCATCGGCGCCGGGCTGGTCGACGAGACGACGTCCACCCAGGCGGTGGTCGCGGCGGCCCTCGTCGGCGCGATCACCTGGAACCTCATCACCTGGTGGTTCGGCCTGCCCTCATCGAGCTCCCACGCATTGATCGGCGGGCTGCTCGGGGCCACGATCGTCGCGGCCGGCACCGGCGCACTGAAGGTCGACGGTCTCGTCAACAAGGTCCTGGTGCCGATGATCTCCTCGCCGCTGATCGGGTTCAGCGGGGCGTTCCTGCTGATGCTGGCGCTGTACTGGATCTTCCGGAACGCGAAACGCAAGCCGATGGCCCGCATCTTCCGGCGTCTCCAGGTCATCTCCGCCGGCTACATGGCGTTCAGCCATGGGTCGAACGACGCGCAGAAGACGATGGGCATCATCACGCTGGCGCTGTTCGCGGCCGGAGCGATCCCGACGGTCGACGTCCCGTTCTGGGTCATCATCGTGTCGGCGACGGCCCTCTCGCTCGGGACCGCCGTCGGCGGATGGCGGATCATGCGGACGATGGGCCACCGCGTGGTCGAGCTCGAACCCGTGCACGGCTTCGCGGCCGAAACGACGGCTGCCACGGTGCTCATCGGGACCGCCTCGCTCGGGATGCCGGTGTCGACCACCCACGTGATCTCGAGCGCCATCATGGGCGTCGGATCGGCACGAGGTCCGAAGGGCGTCCGCTGGGGCGTCGCCCGGCGCATCCTGCTCGCCTGGGTCATCACCATCCCGGCTGCCGGTGCGGTAGCCGGGGTCTCATGGGCCATCCTCCACACGATCGGCTTCGGCTGAGGAAGGGACCGTTCTGATGTCGTTCCGCCTGCTCCCAAAGGACGTCCGCTTCTTCGACCTGTTCGTTGCCGACGGCGAGAACCTCCAGGCGGCCGCGCACAAGTTGCGCGAGATGATCGACCGGTTCGATCGCCTCGACGATCGCGTGGCCGAGATCCAGCTGCTCGAGAAGCGCGGCGACGATATCGACCGGGAGATCAACCAGAGGCTGGAGGACGCGTTCGTCACGCCGTTCGATCGCGAGGACATCCACGACCTGACGATCCAGCTCGACGATGTCGTCGACGGCATCCAGGCGACGGCCGAGACGCTCGTGATCTACGGCATCGAACGCCCGACCGACGAGGCGCGCGAACTCGCCCGGATCCTCGCCGACCAGGCCGATGCCCTGATCTCCGCGCTGCGCAAGCTCGACGGGCTCAAGGACCTCGATGCCGACCTGACCAGGGTGCACGACCTCGAGCATGAGGCCGACACGCTGTCCCGCGCGGCCGTGGCGCGGCTCTTCCGTGATGACTCCCACCCGCTCGAGGTGATCAAGTGGCGCGACCTGTACCGCGAGCTCGAGAACGCCATCGATGCCGCCGAGGACGCGGCCGAGGCGATCGAGCGGATGTTCCACAAGGCGACCTGACGTCGCCCCGCGCTAGCGGATGAGGGCCGGCCAGGACGGGCCGGTCGCGTCCTCCTGGATCTCGAGCGCGCGCAGCGCATACGCGACGCGGATCGGGCTGGGGTGATCCCGCTCGATATGCTGCCGCGTCAGCCGGAAGACGTCCCAGCCGTACGCCGTGGCCAGCGATCGCAGGTTGCGGAACGTGGCGACGTGCCGACGGAACCGCTCCACCTCGAACCCGAAGCCTGGCTCCGTCCAGTGGGATGGCCAGCGTGACGGCTCGCGCAGCAGGTGCCCGAGTCGAGTGGCGTCAAGAGCGAGTGCTCGCTCCGTCTCGAGTCCCGATGCCGTGTCCGTCATGCGCGCGCACCTCTGATGTGTCCCCTGAGTGGGGAGTCGACCAGGCGCCGAGATCGGGCACGGCTGTCGGCGGGCCGGTCCAGCAGCATACAGACCCGGTGCAAGGACGCACCACCCTGGCCGCGCCGGGTGGTGCTCGGCATCAGCTGAGCAGCGTCTGCCAGGATGGACCTGTCGCGCCATCACGCAACTCCAGCCAGCGGAGTGCGTAGGCGAGTCGGGTGGGACTCGGATCGGCGCGATCCGAGCGAGTCGGGACGAGGTGGAACGCCTCGCGCCCGTACGACGCGGCGAGCGTCCGTCGCGTCGCGACCGGCGCGAGATGGCGACGGATGAGTTCGACTTCGGCCCCGAAGGACGGTTGCGTCCAGCGTGCCGGATGGCGCGCCGGGTCACGGAGCAGACGCGCGATGCGGAGGGCATCCAGCGCCAGCGCCCTGGCGGGCGCCGGCACCGGTGCCGGGAGGGCGGGGGTGCGCGGCGAGAGGAGGACGCCGTCATCCCATGCCATGCCGCCGTCGGCGTCGCCGGGACGCGGCCCCGCGACGCGGTGCGACGTCATCAGGTCGATGGTCTCGGGCTGGCGCTGTCGGATCGGCATGACCAGAGCCTCGTCGGGTCGTGTGAACGCGTCATCAGCACGACGTCAACGTTCGGGGGCGCTGCAAGGGCGTCAGCTGGGCCGCCGGAAGACGTAGCCGACGCCGCGGACCGTGTGGATGAACGCCGGCTGACCCGGATCCTCCTCGATCTGGCTGCGAAGCCAATGCACGTGCACATCGACGGTGCGCGTCTCGCCCGCATAGTCGTACCCCCAGACCTTCTCGAGCAGCTGGTCGCGCGTGAACACCTGGCCAGGGTTCCGGAGGAGGAACGCGAGCAGCTCGAACGCCTTCGGTTTGATCGGCAGGACCTCGCCGTCGCGCAGAAGGCGATGTCCGCCGAGATCGGCCTGGACACGCCCGAGATCGATGATCGTCGGTGGCGCCCCCGTGGCGACCGCCGCTTCCGATCGACGGAAGAGCGCTCGGATGCGGGCCGTCAGCTCGCGCAGCGAGAATGGCTTGGTCACGTAATCGTCGGCACCGAGCTCCAGACCGACGACCTTGTCGAGCTCCGAGTCCTTGGCCGTGAGCATCACGATCGGCACGCCCGACTCGGCACGGATGATGCGTGTCACCTCGATGCCCGACAGCTCGGGGAGCATGAGGTCGAGCAGCACGAGGTCCGGGCGCTCGGCCCGGAACGTGGTCAGCGCCTCTCGGCCGTCGGCCGCGGCGACGACCCGGAATCCCTCCGAGCCCAACGCGTCGACGATGGTCTCGCGCAGCGTCGGTTCGTCCTCGACGACCAGGATCGTTCGTGCCATCCAGCCCGGAGCATACCGACGCCTGTTAACGACACGTTCACCGGATGTCAAGCATCGCAGCCGAGGAGCGGCGTCAGACGCGGTCCTTCGGGCGCGGAACGAAGAACTCCGTGAATGAACGGCACCGGCCGTCGGCGTCGAACTCGAGCAGATACGCGTTGTCCCAGACGTCCGTGACGGTCGACCTCGTCCCGTCGGCGAAGTAGCGGCTCCAGCCCACGGCGACCGCGCGATCACCATCGACCGCGAAGGGCTCGTACTGCGCCTCCCAGGTGCCCGGCTCGTCACGGGTGCTCGCGTCGCCCGACGGCTCGAGCCATGCCCTGACGATGGCCTCGCGACCGACGAACCCCTCGTCGGACGGGTGGTAGCGGTAGCGCGCGTCCTCGGAGAAGAGCTCACCGATCGCGTCGCGGTCATAGGCCGCCCACGCCGCGATGTAGCGATCGAGCCAGGCCTGGACTTCCTCGCGCGAGACGCTCATGCGGCCAACGTCTCGATCGCTCGATCGAGGCGGGACAGGACGCGGTCGCGCCCGAGCGCCACCAGCGTGTCGAACAGCGGGGGCGTCGCCGTCCGGCCGGTGACCGCGACGCGGATCGCCATGAACAGGTCGCCCGCCTTCCAGCCGCGTGACTCGGCCAGCGCGCGGAGCGGCGGCTCGAGCTCGTCCGCCTCGAACGACACGTCGCCGACGGCCTCGATGGTCTGCCGCGCGGCGGCCAGTCCGTCGCGGGTGGTCGCAGGGTCCCAGCGCTTCGGGACGAGCGTCCCCGGATCGACCTCGACATCGGCGACCCACAGGAAGCCGACCAGGTCGCCGATGGCGCCGAGCGTCGGCAAACGCTCCTGGATCACGGGTAGCAGGGTGCGCAGCTCCTCATCGGTCGGCATCCGCTCGATCCTGCCGGCGACCATCTCGGCCTCGACGAAGGGTCGCAGCCGATCGATGAGATCCTCGGGCTCCAGGCGGCGGATCCACTGGCCGTTCATCCACTCGAGGCGCTCACGATCGAACACCGCGCCACCCTTGTGCACCTCGCCGAGGTCGAAGCGCTCGACGAGCTCGTCGAGCGAGAGGATCTCCTCCTCGGTGCCGGTCGACCAGCCGAGCAGCGCCAGGTAGTTGACCAGCGCCTCCCTCACGAAGCCCTGGGCGATGTAGTCATCGATGGCCGTCTGGCTCTTGCGCTTGCTCATCTTGGTGCGGTCCGCGTTCAGGATCAGCGGCAGGTGAGCGAACCGCGGGACCTCGTGACCGAGGGCTCGGAACAACAGGATGTGCTTGGGCGTGTTGGACAGGTGGTCCTCGCCACGGATGACGTCCGTCACCTCCATCGCCGCGTCATCCACGACGACGGTGAAGTGGTAGAGCGGCGTCCCGTCGGCCCGGACGATGACGAAGTCGCCGCCGAGGTTGGCGACGTCGATCTCGACGCGGCCGCGGATGAGGTCGTCGAACGCGACCGTCCCCTCGCCGACCCGGAACCGGATGGCGCCACGCCGGCCGTCCGCCTCGCGGGCCCGACGCTCCTCCACCGTCAGGTGCGCGCAGCGCCCGACGTAACGAGGCGGCTGCCTGGCCGCCTCCTGGGCCCTGCGATCGGCCTCGAGCTCCTCGGCCGTGCAGTAGCAGGGATACGCGAGATCGAGCCCGAGGAGCCGCTGCGCGGCGGCCTCGTACGAGGGCAGGCGCTCCATCTGGCGATAGGGGGCGTGCGGGCCGCGGGCCGGCTCGCCGGCGACCTCAGGCCCTTCGTCCCAGTCAAGGCCCAGCCAATGCAGTCCGTCGAGGATGTCCTTCTCGAACTCCGTGGTGCTGCGCGCCCGGTCGGTGTCCTCGAGCCGAAGGATGAAGGTGCCGCCGACATGCCTCGCGTGGAGGTAGTTGTACAGCGCCGTGCGAGCCGTCCCGATGTGGAGTGGCCCGGTCGGGCTGGGCGCGATCCGGACGCGCGCCGTCACGACACGGGGACCGTGTGGAACAGCGCCGGGTCCGCCTCGCCCGGGAGGACCCGGATGAGCGCCGCCGGACGGAGGCCCAGGGTGGCCCGTCCCCGCGGCCCGTCGAGCGTCAGCGAATCCAGCGATTCGGAGCGCGCGAGGATCGTGATGTGCGCTCCTGGCTTGAGGGCGCGGGCCTCGAGGTAGGACAGGAGACCGGCGTCCTCCTCGGCCTCTTCGGTGATGCGGAACACGGTGGCACGCATGCCGGCCTCGACGTCCGACAGGCGCACGCCGGCCGGACGCCGCTTCGCGGTCGCTGCATCGATGGGGTTGCCGTGCGGGCAGATCTCCGGATGGCCGAGGAGCTCGTCGAGACGCGCCTCGACCCGCGGCGAGATCGCGCTCTGGAGGCGCATCGCCTCCTCGTCCGACTCGGCCCAACCCAACCCGACGACACTCGTCAGCAGCCACTCGAGCAGGGCATGCCGGCGGAAGATGGCATCGGCCGCCGCGCGGCCGGCCGTGGTGAGGCGCAGTTCGCGGCCACCCTCGTGCTCGACGAGGCCATCGGCAGCGAGCCGCCGGAACATCTCGCTCGCCGCCTGGGTGGTCACGCCCAGGTGTCTGGCGATCTGGGCGGCGGTGGCGCGGGCGCCGTCGTTCGCGCCTGCCGCCACCCGCAGCGCCAGGAGGTACTCCTGCGCGGCAGTCGACAGGTCGCGTGGCTCGTTCCGGCGGGGCATGGCGCTCAGGATACCGGGCGGGTCCCTCGCCGAACCTCGCGGACCAGCCCGAAGCCGAGTCCGACGAACCACGCCAGGACGATCAGGCCACCCAGGATCGGCCGGCCCCACTCGACCCCGGCCGGATCCGCCGTCGCGAACAGCAGCAGCGACGCCGGGAAGACCGTGCCGAGGATGGCGATGGTGCCGATCGCGCCGATGCGGGCGAGTCGCGGCCAGAGGAGCAGCAGCAGGAGCAGCGCGAGCTGGGTGATCCATGTGGCGGGCGCCACGACCGGTGAGCACGTGGCGGCGAACCGCCCGCAGCCCGAGACCTCGCCGGCGAGCCAGCCCGCTCCGAGGGCGACGGGCGTCCAGCCGATCACTGCCCGGCCGATCCGCGCGACGCCGGTCGGATGGTCGTCGTCGAGCCAGCCGCGGATCGACGCGATCACGGCGTCGGTCGACAGGTCGGGCCCGTCGTCGGCCGGGCGGGACGGCGGCGCTGACGCGCTCGCTCGGGGCGCGCTCGCGCGAGGGGTCCATGGGGCCGAGTCGGCGCGCACCTCCGGGTCGCCGGCGGTCGCCTCCCACCACGACGCTGTGGTGTGGGTCGGGGGTGGTGGCGCCGACGGCTCCGACGCGGACCGGTCAACGCCGATCGTCGACGCCGTCGCCGTCGTGGTGTCGTCGTCGGTGCGGGCGCCCGGCTGGGGCATCTCCGCGTCGTCCTCGGCCCTTGGGTGACCGGCCCTGCGAGCGCGGGCCTGGTACTCCGGCCCGTGCTTGCGGGGATCGGCGTACTCCTTCGGGTTCAGTGTCCAGTACGTGCCCGATGTGGTGCCGTACCACGACGCCCCGCCCCAATCGGGTTCGAAGGCATCGGTGTCGACGTCGTCGTACGAGGTGGACCCGAGCGTCGCCTTCTTCCGCCGTCGTGCAGTCGAGTCGTCGCTCGGCCGTGGACCGCGGCTCGTCGAGGTCGAACCAGTCTCAGCTCGGGCGCCATCCGTGCCGCCCGGCCGTGCTGGCCCGCCAGGGCGCGGCGGGGTCCGGGGGCGCGCACTCGGCCCCTGTCGGGCTCCCGGTCGAGGTCGCGCTCGCCCGCCGTACGCGCGGTGGGTCGCACCGGCACGATCGGCATCCGCTTCCCACGGTCGTCGAGCCCCGTCCGCGGCTCCCCGCCCGACGACGCGACGAGTCGAGGCATCGGGACCGGCGATCCGGTCGTAGGCCGCCTGGATGGCGAGGAACCGCGGGAGCGCCGCCTCACCGGCGGCATCGGGGTGGTGCTCCTTGACCAGCCGTCGATACGCTCGCTTCACCTCGTCGAGCGAGGCCCCGCGAGGGAGACCGAGCGTGCGGTAGGGATCGTCGGCTGGCATGGGTCGGCGTGTCGCTCCTGGATGGTTCGCGATGCACCGCCGGCGACCGACCGACGACGTCGGCCGGACGGCCGCGGTCAGCCGATCAGTTCGCCGACCGGCGCGAGCTCGAACTCCGGGAGGGATTCTGCCCCGACTCGGCCATGTGGGTCGAGGATGGTCGGCCGGTGGTAGCGCGCCAGCATGCGGAGCGCCTGCCCGTCGAGGACGCCGACCTGGCGGAGCGCCTCGACCGATGCCGCCCAGGTCCCGCGGTCGTAGCCATCGCCGTCCTCGATCTTCACGGCCAGCCCCGATGCGGCGTCGAGCAGCGTGCCTGATCGCGCACCGGGCAGGATCGCGATCGCGCGCAGGGCCTCCATCCCGGCCTTGCTGATCAATCGGCCCTCTGCGGCCTTCATCAGCGAGGTGTCCAGCCGGTCGTGCCGGCCGGCGATCATCTCGGGGTTGCTGAGCATCGCGTCGCGGATGCGGGTCAGGGCCGGCACGAGCGAGCTGCGCGGGTCGCGCGTCGGCACGCTCGCCGGATCGGCGAGGAACGCGTACGCCTGGGCGACCTGTCGCAGCGGGAACGCGTAGGTCTCGACGCCACAGCCGTCGATGGCGGTCTCGAGGCGCTCGGGGGTGGTGGCATACGCGCGAGCGACCGCCGATCGGTAGGCCGCCTGGGACGGATGCTCCGGCTGCCAGTACGTCTCGGGGTCCCAGCCCTTCAACCGCGACAGCAGGAGCGAGACCGCGTGCTGCCCCGAGCACATGTGACGGATCGGTCCCGGCTTCTCGCCATCTCGTGCGAGGCGAGCCGCGGTCAGTGGGTCGAGCGGCATGCCCTCGTTGCCGCACGCAAGCAGCGCCTGGCTCACGCCCGCGCGGCGGAACATGCCCTGCAATGTCCGGACGTGGAAGTCCTCGCCCGAGTGCGAGCTCGCCATGATCGCCAGTTCCGCCGGCTCGAGGTCGAACGCCTCGATGCCGCCGGCCTCGACGAGCGCGATGAGGCCGAACGGCTTCACCGTGGACCGGAGTGTCACGATCCGGTCGGGATCGCCCAGGGAGCGGATCAGGCGACCGGCGACGTCGGCCTCCACGATGTCGCCTCGGTGGACGCTCTCCTCGATCCCGTTGCGGACCTGGCGGACGAGGACCGGCGTGTCGCCACGCGGACGGCTCCGGGACCGTGTCCGACCGTTCCGTGGGGTCGCGCGCTCCGCGGCGATGGTCACCCCGCGAGCATACCGCGCACGACGTCGCCGGGGAGGCCGGTCCGCCGCGGCGTCGGGGGTCCGATGGTCCTGTCGGCGGTGGGTCGTCCGCATGGCGGAATCGACGGCGATCCACTGCTACGGTCGGATCGATGTCTCACCGGTCGATCCGCTTCGGCGTGTCCGTGACAGCGGCCCTTCTGGCGACCGCCGTGGCGGCCGCCTGTCTGCCACCTCCACGATCGGCGACGAGCGCGTCGCGGCCGCCGTCGACCCCGGCCGCATCGGCGTCGGCGCGTCCATCGCCCACGGCGACCTTCCGAGCGGCGATCATCGCCTTCGCCGACCGCGTGACGAGCGGCACGCTCTCCTATCGCGTCACGTTCAAGGGGAGTGTCCGGGCGTCCATCGACCTCCTACCGATCGCCGGCACCCTGGACGTCTCCGGGGCCGACTTCGCGAGCTCGTTCACCTATGACCTGGGCGGCGGCGACCAAGACCTCGGCAAGGTGCGGGTCCAGGTGCGCGGCGTGCGCGGCAAGGGCTACGTCAAGTCGGGCGCCGCGGCCTGGCGGTCGATCAAGGGCTTCGGCATCGGGCATTCCTACGTGCCGTTCAAGGCGATCACCGACGTCGATGACGTGAAGTACCTCGGCCCGGTCACGGTCGATGGCAAGACGCTCCACAAGGTCGGGGTGACGGGCGCCCTGCTCATCCATCCGAACACGATCCCCGGCCTATCCCAGAAGGAGGAGGTCGACGACACCGTCCTCGAGGTGGTGATCGACGACGCGGGCAGACCACGGACAGGTTCGTGGAAGCTGTGGGGCAAGGCGCGCGTCGGCGAGGGCGCCGGCCAGCTGCAGCGGGTCGTCTACGAGCTGGACCTGACCTTCACGAAGGTCGGGGCGAAGATCACGATCGCGCGCCCCTAGCGAGATGTCCGCCTAGGCGCTGCCGCCTAGGCGCTGCCGCCCGTCCCGAACTGGCGGTCGCCGGCGTCGCCGAGGCCGGGCATGATGTAGCCCTTCTCGTTCAGCCCGCGGTCGAGCGCGGCGCAATGGATGTGCACGTCGGGGTGCGCGTCCTGGACCGCCTTGACACCCTCGGGAGCGGCGATGAGGTTCACGAGCTTGATGCGGACCGCCCCCCAGCGCTTGAGGACGTCGATGGCGGCAGTCGCGCTTCCGCCGGTGGCGAGCATCGGATCAAGGATCAGGCACAGGTCGACCGTCGCCGAGTCGGGCAGCTTGTTGTAGTACTCGACCGGGCGGAGGGTGCGTTCGTCGCGGAACAGGCCGAGATGCCAGACCTGGGCGGTCGGCATGAGCTCGAGCATCGCGTCGACCATGCCGAGGCCGGCGCGCAGGATGGGCACGAGGCCGATGCGCTCGCCGAGCTCGCTCGCCTCCATCTCCTCCATCGGCGTGGTGATGTGGAGCGGGCGCGTCTTGACGTCCTGGAGCGCCTCGTAGCCGAGCAGCCACGACAGCTCGCGGACGACCTCGCGGAACTTCTTGGGTTCCGTGTCCTCGTCGCGCAAGACCCCGAGCTTGTGCTCGACCGCCGGGTGGGACGAGACGTGGAGCGTGTCGGGCCGAGCCTGCGTGTCGAGCTGGGTCACCCCGCGATGGTAACGCGGCGCCGCTCGATCAAACGGCCTGTCGACGCGTCGAACCTGACGAGCCCGGGCTCGGCCCGCGGTGGTGTCCCTTCCGTTGCGCGGCGGGATCCAGGCGGGAGCATACGGATCGGCACTCCACGACCACTAGGCGCCGCGTTGCGCGGTGATTCGTGCGTGCCAGCGGCAGCGTCGTGCGTAGCGGGGCCGCGGATCGGACCTTGGACGCCCCGATCCCCCGGATCTTCTGGTGGGAGCAGGATCGCGCGCGACTACGCGGCGGGATCGCGCGCAACAACGAGGAAACGGAAGAGCCGGCCCCCGATCAAGGGGCCGGCCCTTCGTCTGTGCGATCGTCTCGTACGTCAGTTGCCGCCGGGCGTGACCTCGACGGTGCCCTTGGTGAAGGACTCGCCCTTCGTGTCGGCGTCGGCCAGCTCGGCGAGCGCCGCCTCGGCGAGATCCGTCCGGTATGCGTCGGCGGGCGGCGCAGCCTTGATGA
>DATBMM010000281.1:0-1926 GCA_036554825.1 Candidatus Limnocylindrales bacterium | reverse complement strand
CGGACCGGTGCACGACGGGCAGCCGGCATCGCAATCGCAGGCCGCGATCAGGTCGGCGGCCCCGGCGAGCAGCTCATCGTGGCGCTGCCAGAGTCGTTCCGACAGGCCGATCCCGCCCGGCACCGCCTCGTACAGGTAGATCGTGGGCTCCTCGGCGTGCGGGGAGCGGACCTGGGTGACGAGCCCAAGGTCGCGGGGATCCACCATCAGCAGGACCGCCGCGATCGTCTGGATCGCCCGGCCGGCGCCCAACAACGCGACATCGAGGTCGTCGCGCCGCCAGTGCTCGCGCGCCTGGTCGGCGGTGAGCCAGTAGGCGGTGGTCTGCAGCTCGAGCTCCGGGAGGTCGATCGGTCCCCAGCCGACGTTCTCGTCGGTCACGAACTTGAGCTTCTTGAACAGCGTGACGAGGCTGGCAACCATCACCTCGCCGTGCTTCCGTCGACCACCCGTCGCCGGCTCGTCCGCGAACACTTCGAGCGGCTTGAGCGTCACCGCCCGGTTCGCGTAGGTGTAGTGATCGGCGTCGATCTTGTGGACGTACGCCTTGCGTTCGTGCCACTCGAGGCGATCCACGTAGTACTGGACCGACTCGTGGAGGTAGATCGCGCGCTCGTGGACCAGCACCTGCGCGCTGAAGAGGTCGACCTCGCCGAGTACGCGCGGCCGGTCCGGGGTGGTGTCGATGATCACGACGTTCTCCGGTGCGGCCGTCCGCAGCGAGATCTCCGAGGCCGGGAAGTTCTCGCTCGACCAGTACCAGCGCCCGTCCGACGCCTGGCGGACATGACCCTCCTCGGCGAGGAACGCCAGTAGGTCGTCGGCCGGCGCGGGGCCGAAGACCTCGCCGGGTTCGAACGGCATCTCGAACGTCGCGGCCCGCAAGTGGGCGAGCAGGACGTGCAGGTTGTCCGGGTCGAGCCGCGCCTCCTCCGGCGTGTTGTCGAGCAGGAACTCGGGATGGTGGATGACGTACTGGTCGACCGGCGCGCCGGATGCCACGAGGACCGCGACGCTGGTGCCCTGCCGCCGCCCGGCACGGCCGAACTGCTGCCAGGTCGAGGCGACCGACCCCGGGTAGCCCGCGAGGATCGAGACGTCCAGCAGGCCGATATCGACACCGAGCTCCAGGGCGTTCGTCGAGACGACGCCGAGGATCTCGCCATCGCGCAGCCCGCGCTCGACCGCGCGTCGGTCGGTCGGCAGGTAGCCGCCCCGATACCCCCGCACGCGGCTGCGCGGTCCGAAGCTCTCGCGCAGCGACTCTCGCAGCCCGGTCAGGACGATCTCGGTCGCGACCCGCGACCGGCCGAACACGATCGTCTGGCGGCCGGCCCGGAGGAACGGCAGCGCCCACCGCTGCGCGAGCGTCTCGGCGGAGCCGCGCGCGCCGCTCGCCGGCTCCATCACGGGCGGATCGACCAGCAGGACATGGCGCTCGCCAGATGGCGCCCCGTTGCGGTCCACCAGACGAGCCGGTCGGCCGGTCAGCATCTGTGCCAGCTCGGACGGGTTCCCGATCGTGGCCGAGCAGCACACGATGACCGGCCGCGAGCCGTAGTGCGCGCAGATGCGCATCAATCGGCGGAGGACGTTGGCGACGTGGCTGCCGAACACGCCGCGATACGTGTGGAGCTCGTCGATGACGATGAGCTGGAGCTGCTCGAACAGCTGGAACCACTTGGTGTGGTGGGGCAGGATCGCCGAGTGGAGCATGTCCGGGTTGGTCACCACGACCTGCCCGGCCGCCCTGACCGTCGAGCGGATCGGGGCCGGGGTGTCTCCGTCGTAGGTCGACGTGATGATCGACAGGTCGGCCGAAGCCGCCAGCTCGCCGAACTCGGTCACCTGGTCCTGGCCGAGCGCCTTGGTCGGGAAGAGGAACAGCGCCCGAGCCGAGGGATCCTCGGCGATGGCCTGCAGGGC
>DATBMM010000279.1:0-4050 GCA_036554825.1 Candidatus Limnocylindrales bacterium | reverse complement strand
AGCGCGATCACGGCCAGGCTGCCCATGACCACCGAGCCGACCACGATCTGCGGGTCGTCCCACAGGCCGTTGAACAGGGCCCGCGCGGCATCGACCGCGTGCGTGAGCGGGTTCAGGGTCGACAGGGTCTGCAGCCAATCCGGTGCGAGCGCCATCGGCAGCATGATCCCGGAGAGCAGGAGCAGCGGCAGCGACACGGCCTGCGCCACGGGCGCCAGCGCTTCCTCGCTCTTGGTCACGAGGCCGAGGGTGTACGACAGCAACGAGAACGTCAGCCCGACGAGGGCGACGATCCCGAGCGTCAGCCCGGCCCCGACCGGATCGATCTTGAGGCCGAACGGGATGGCGACCAGGATCAGCAGCGCCGACTGGGCCAGCAGGATCGTCACGTCCCGAAGCGATCGACCGGCGAGCATCGCGAAGCGGCTCATCGGGGTCACCCGCATCCGCTCGACCACGCCGTATCGGATCTCGGCGACGAGTCCGAACCCGGCGAAGGCCGCGGCGAAGAAGCCGGTCAGGATAAGCAGGCCCGGGATGAACCAGTTGAATGCGTTGCCGGTGGCCCCGGCGGAGGACGTCGCGCCCTCCAGGAGCGGCGCGAACAGGAGCAGATAGAGGATGGGCTGGAAGAGGCCCATGATGACCCACACCGGCTGGCGCAGGGTCAGGATGAGCGAACGGCGGTACATGAGCCAGGTGTCGCGCAGGACCTTCACGGTCGGTCTCCCTTCGATGGTGGTCGGCTGATGGCCGCGTCAGGCGGCCGGCTCCTCGCGGAGCGATCGGCCGGTCTGGCGGAGGAACACGTCGTCGAGGCTGGGGCGGGCCAGCGTGAGTGACTGGGCGCGGAGCCCGGCGCCGTCCAGCACGCGGATCAGGTTCGGGACCGCGACATCCCCCTGGTCGACATACAGGCGCACGAGCTCCTCATCGGCGCTCGCCTCGCGCACGAAGGGCTGGGCACGGACCGCCTCCAGGACGTGCTCGACGGCGCCCTCGACGCCGATCGTGATCACGTCGCCGGAGATCTCCCGCTTGAGCTCGTCGGCGGTGCCCTCGGCGACGATACGGCCGTGGTCGATGATCGCCAGCCGGTCGGCCAGGGCATCGGCCTCCTCGAGGTAGTGGGTCGTGAGGAACACGGTGGTCCCCGCCTCGCGCAGACCGCGGATCTCGTCCCACATGCGGGCCCGGGCCTGCGGATCGAGGCCGGTGGTGGGCTCGTCGAGGAAGAGCACCGCCGGCCGGTGGACGATCCCCAGGCCGACGTCGAGCCGGCGCTTCATGCCCCCCGAATAGGTGGCGATCGGCCGGTCGGCGGCTGCTTCGAGGTCGAGCGTCGCGAGGATCTCGGCGGCGCGTCGCTGCGCGCTCGACTTGTCCATGCCGTACAGGCGGCCCTGGATGACGAGCTCGCCTCGACCGGTCTCGGCCGGGTCGGTCGAGCCACCCTGCGGGACGTACCCGATCCGCTCGCGGACGGCCCCCGGCTCTCGCCGCAGGTCCGCGCCGGCGATGACCGCCTCGCCCGATGTCGGCGGCAGCAGCGTCGCCAGCATCCTGAGCGTCGTGGTCTTGCCGGCTCCATTGGGACCGAGGAACCCGAAGATCTCGCCGACGCCGACCTTGAGATCGACGCCACGCACGGCCTCGACCACGCTCTTGCGACTGCGGAACGTCCGGACCAGGTCCGTCGTAGTGATCATCGTGCCTGTGGTCGGTCGTGCCATGGCCATCGTTCTCGCCTCCTCGCTCGCGGCGTATCCTGTCCGAGGGCAGTTGCACCGTTCAGCATCTTCGGGCAATATCTGCACCGTGCAGATAATCACCCAAGCGAGGAGTTGCTGTCAACCATGGATCGCGATTCGATCGATTCCGTCCTTCGGTCCCTGCGCCGAGTCAGCCTTCAGGGCTCGCTGTTCGGGCACACCGTCGCTCTCCGCTTCGGCCTGTCCGAATCGGACATCGAAGCGCTCGAGGTGCTCATCGACAGCGGCGCGGCCACCGCGGGCAAGCTGTCCGACTTGATGGGCCTGACGACCGGCGCGGTCACCCGCGTCATCGACCGCCTGGAGCAGGCCGGCTACGTGCGCCGCGTCCCCGACCCCGCCGACCGGCGGCGCGTCATCGTCGAGATCGTCCCCGAGCGGGTCGCTGCCGTCGAGGCGACCATGGCCCGCGTCGGCGACAAGAGCGCGTCGGAGATCGGCCACTACTCGGAGGCGGAGCTGGCGATCATCGACGACTTCCTGAACCGCATGGCGGCCGTCAGGAGGGAGGAAGCGAGCGCCCTCCGAGAGGCGCGGGAGCCGGCGGCCGGCGGTGGATCAGAGCATGCTGCACCGATCGGCGGCCTCGATCGCGCACGTCTCCTGTTCAAGTCCGGGGCTCATGAGCTTCTGCTCCGCGGCGCCACCGGCCTCGACGACCTGTATCGCGCGAAGTTCGAGGGGCCGGTCCCGCAGGTCCGGCTCCGGGACGGCGTCGTCACCATCCAGTACCGCGGCTGGAGCGGGCGATGGACCGGCTCGCTGTACAAGGGCGGCTGGCAGTGGGACTGGCATGAGCGCCGAGCTGATGTTTCGCTCAACGCCGCCATCCCGTGGGATGTCGAGATCGTCGGTGGGGCCGGCAAGCTCCAGGGCAAGCTCAGCTCGTTGGACGTTCGCTCGTTCGAGCTGACCGGGGGCGTCGATCAGCTCCGGCTGACGCTCGGCCGACCGGCTGGTGCTGTCCCGATCCGGCTGACCGCCGGCGTCAACAACGTGCGGATCGAACGGCCCGCCGGCGTCCCCGTCCGGCTTGATCTCCGCGGCGGCGCCGGCCGCATCGATCTCGACGACCGGCGTCTCAACGGCACCGGCGACACGGTCCTCGAGACTCCGGGCGCCACGAAGGCCGCGGACCTGTACCAGGTCGAGATCGTCGGCGGGGCCGCCAAGATCACGGTGACCGAAGCCGGCTGAGGGCCAGAGCCGGCGGCACGCTGACTCAGGCTGCGCTCACCCCTCGATGGCCGGCCTGCGCGCCAGGTGGTCGAGGAACTCGGACCGGGTCCGATCGCGCGTCCGGAACAGCCCGAGCACCGATGACGTGGTCATGATCGTGCCCGGCTTGCGGACCCCGCGCATCACCGCGCACAGGTGGGTCGCTTCCAGCACGACGCCGACACCCTGCGGCTCGAGGCGATCCTGCAGGAACTCGGCGATCTGCTGGGTCAGCCGTTCCTGGACCTGCAGCCGGCGGGCGTACATCTCGACGATGCGCGGGATCTTGGACAGGCCGATCACCCGGCCACGCGGGATGTACGCCACCGAAGCGGTCCCGAAGAACGGCAGGAGATGGTGCTCGCACAGCGAGTAGAACGGGATGTCCTTGACGATGACCATCTCGCTGTAGTCGACCTCGAAGATCGCGTTGTTGATCAGTCGTCCGGGGTCGACGTGGTAGCCGGCGGTCAACTCCGTGTACATGCGGTGAACGCGTTCCGGCGTCCCGATGAGCCCCTGTCGATCCGGGTCCTCGCCGATCTCCTCGAGGATCAGGCGCACGGCATCCTCGACGCGCCCGTTGTCGGTCGACGGCTCACCCGCGTGGTCGCGGCCGCGCGAGCCGGTGATGTCGTCGATCGCGACGCTGGTCTCGCCGATCTCGGACTCGATCTCGTCGACGAGACGGCGCACGTTCGGCGGAAGGTTCGCAGGGCTGGCCATGGCCCCGGATGGTACGCCGACAGCGGCGCGGGCGGTTCCGCGCCTAGAGGCACACGGGCGGCAGGATCGGCACGTCGATCAGACACTCCGCGGGCGTCTCCGTCGGCTCCGGGGTGGGCGGTGGCGGAGGCGGGGGCGGGGGCGGGGGCGGTTCGGGCGTGGGCGGTGGGGTCGGAGGCGGCGTCGGCGCGCGTGTCGGGTCGGGCGTCGGCGGAGGCGTCGGCGCCCTGGTCGGAGCGGCCGTCGGTCGCGGCGTCGCCGCCGCGGGCGGAGCGGTGGGTACGGCACCCGGAGACGGCGGCGCGGTCGGTGCAGCCGGGCCTGGGCCCGTCTC
>DATBMM010000265.1:0-5477 GCA_036554825.1 Candidatus Limnocylindrales bacterium | reverse complement strand
GTGCATGGTCCGAGTCTACGCCGCTGCTTCTGGATAAGCCGCTGGCAGGAAACCTCCTCGGTGCGCCTCGCGGCGCTAGGCTGTGTCCGAGCGCGAAGAGGAGGTCGTCATGCCCGGTGCCAGCATCACCCACGTCGAATTTCCGGCCGACGACATGGAGCGAGCGAAACGGTTCTACTCGGCCGTCGCGGGCTGGGAGTTCCAGCCGATGGAGGGATTCCCCGACTACGAGCTCTTCTCGACCGGTGACGGGACCGGCGGCGCGATCGGTGGACGCGGCACGAGCACCGGGACGTCGATCCGCATCTTCATCAGCGTCCCCGACCTCGAGGCGGCCCGCGACGCCGCCAGCGCGAACGGCGGCTCGATCGTCGAGGACGTCACCGAGGTGCCGGGTCAGGGCCGCTACGTGATCGTCCGTGACCCGGAGGGCAGCGAGATCGCGCTCTGGCAGAACGCGGCGGGGTAGCCCTGCTGGGCTCCGGACACCGACCTACTCGAACCGGCAACGGGTCAGGTTCGCCATGAAGTCGGTCCAGGCGACGACCCTTGCGCGCGCCGGACGGGCTCAGCTGCTCCCGGCCCGCTTCAGCACCTCGCCAGCCACGATCTCGCGGTGGATCTGGTTGGTGCCCTCGTAGATCTGGGCGCCCTTGGCGTCCCGCATCAGGCGCTCGATGCCCGTCTCGCGCGAGTAGCCGCTCGCCCCGAACAGCTGGACCGCCTCGGTCGCGACGCGCATCGCCGTGTCCGAGGCCGCCCACTTGGCGAGCGATGACACCTCGGCCAGCGGCTGCCCCCGATCCTTGGCCGCGGCCGCCTCCCGGGTGAGTGCCCGTGCCGCCGCCACGTCCCGCGCCATCTCGGCCAGCATGAAGCGCAGGCCCTGCTGCTCCGACAGCGGGCCACCGAATGCCTTGCGCTCCCCGAGGTATCGTGCGGCCGCCTCCAGCCCGGCCCGCGCCATGCCGACGCAGGCGGCGGCGATCGAGATCCGCCCCTCGCCCAGCGCCGACAGCGCGATCCGGTACCCGTCACCCTCCTCGCCGAGGCGGTTGTCGGCAGGGACCTCGCAGCCCTCGAACACCAGCTCGGCGGCCGGACAGGACCGGATCCCCATCTTCTTCTCGTGCGCGCCGAACCGGAAGCCGGGCATCCCCTTCTCGACCAGGAACGCGGTGATGCCCTTGGCGCCCGCCTCCGGATCGACCGTCGCGAAGACGAGGTAGCGGTCGGCCTCGGGCGCATTCGAGATCCAGATCTTCGTCCCCGACAGCCGATACGACCGGCCATCGTCGGAACGCTCGGCCCGCGTCCGGATCGCCGACGCGTCGGACCCGGCGTGCGGCTCGGTCAGCGCGAACGCCCCGAGCGCCTCCCCGGAGAGCATCGCCGGCAGCCAGCGCGCCGTCTGCTCGGACGTCCCCCACGTCACGACCGGAAGCTGCGACAGGATGTGCACCGACAGCGTCACGGCGGTCGCCATGTCGGCCGCGCCGAGCTCCTCCATCACCAGCGTCCAGGCGAGATACGAGAACCCCGCACCGCCGACCTCCTCCGGGATCGGCGCCGCCGTCAACCCCAGGGACCCCATCCGCGTGAAGATCGACCGATCGAAGCGCTCGGCCTCGTCGCGCTCGATGGCCGTGGGCGCGACCTCGCGCTGCGCGAAGTCCCGGGCGGTCGACTGAAGGAGACGCTCCTCCTCCCCGAGCGCCGGCGCCGCGACGACCATCAGCGTCCCTCCCGCGGATAGGTGTAGAAGCCCTTGCCCGTCTTCTGGCCGAGGTGTCCGGCATCGACCAGGTCCACCAATACCCGCGGCGGGCGCATGTGCTCGAGCCCGAGCCCATCCTCGAGCACGCGCATGATCCCGAGGCACACGTCGAGGCCGATGAAGTCGGCCAGCTCGAGCGGGCCCATCGGGTGGTTCAGCCCGATGCGCGCGCCCGCATCGATGTCCTCGGCGCTCCCGACGCCCTGTTCCAGTGCGCGCATCGACTCGGCGAGGTACGGCATCAGGATGCGGTTGACGATGAATCCCGGGCGGTCGGCCGACTCGATGACCTGCTTGCCGAGTTCCGCCGACAGCGCCCGGATCGCCTCGACCGTCTCGTCCGACGTGTCACTTGACCGGATGAGCTCCACGAGTGGCATGACCGGCACGGGGCTGAAGAAATGCATGCCGACGAAGCGCTGGCGCCGGTCCCCCGAAACGGCTTCCGCCAAGCGGCGGATGGCGATCGAGCTCGTGTTCGTCGCGAAGATCGTGGACGGACCGGCGACGCCGTCGAGCTCGCGCCACAGCGCGGTCTTCACGCCGAGGTCCTCGAAGACGGCCTCGATGACGACGTCGGCCTCCGCCGCTGCGGAGAGATCGTCGGTGGGCCTGACCCGGCCTAGGGTCGCGTCACGATCGGACGCCTCCAGGCGGCCCTTCGCGACGGCCCGCTCCAGGTTCCCCGCGACCCGGTCGCGGCCCGCCTCGGCCCGCGCCAGCTCAGGCTCGTACAGCGTCACCTGCTTGCCGATGGCGGCGTGGACCTGGGCGATACCGTGGCCCATCAGCCCCGCACCGGCGACGAACACCCGCTCGATCGTCATCGATGGCTAGCGTAGCGTGCCGCGGACTCGGCCTCGCCGGTCACGCCGGGCGAGGTTGGGCCACGAGTGATCGACGCCGATGCACGAGCACGGCCGCACCGATCGCGGACACGATCGCCGACACCATGAACGCGGCCGGATAGCCGCTCGCGTCGACGACCAGACCGAGGAGCGCGGGCGATAGTCCGAAACTGAGGTCCAGGAACACGCTGGACGTGCCGACGACGGATCCCCGCTCGGCCTCATCGACCAACCCCACCGCGACGGCGATCAACGCCGGGAACATGAATGCGATCCCAGCCGCGAACACGGCGGTCCCGACGAACAGACCGACCGTGCCGGGCAGCGTGCCGACGAGCGCCAGGCCGACCGCGCCGATGATCAACGCGCCTCCGGACAGCCGTGCCGCCCCGATCTCGTCCGGCAGGCGCACGAAGATGATGCGCAACAGGACGACGATCGCGGCGTACATGGCGAGCGGGATCCCGGCGCCATCGAGGCCGAGCGACGTGGCGTGCAGTGGCACGAACGCCAGGAAGCCGGCCATGCCCCATGCCCCGGTGAGGATCAGGAAGCCAGGCAGGATCCCTGCGGGGTGGAACAGTCGCCCACGCGGTGGCCGTTCTCCCGTCAACGCCGCAGCCAGCACAGCAGGCGCGGTCTCCGGGACGAGCAGCGCGAGGACCGTCGCGACCCCGGTGATCGCCGCGGCCACGATCCACACGACGTCGAAATCGGTCGCGGCCAGGATCGCCTCGCCAAGAACCGGACCGACGGCCAGCCCGAGATAGACCGACAGCGACGCGATGTTGATCGCTTCCCCGCGTCGCTCCTCGGGGGCGAGGTCGCTCACCGCTGCCACGCACGCCACGAAGAAGAACGCCTCGCCGATGCCGTAGACGGAGCGCACGACGATGAATGCGGGGAGCGAGTCGGCCAAGAGATGCGCGGCGAACGCGGCGACCGTCACCGATCCCCCGAGCAGCAGGAGCGGACGCCGCCCGAATCGATCCGATGCCCAGCCCACGACCGGCCGGAAGAGCAGCGCGGCGATCGAGAACGCCCCGATCCCGACACCGACCCCGAGGCCGGATGCGTCGAGCGGACCGTTCGCAAAGCGGGTCGCGACCGGCAGCACGATCCCGCCGGCGCCGAAGAAGGCAAGTGCCGAGACGAACAGCGCGATGAACGTCGGTGTGACGAGCGGCGGACGCTGGCCCTTCTCCGAGGCGCTCATCCGTCCGCCCGGGCGATGGCCTCCAGCAGCCGGTCGGCGGCGGCATACGGGTCGAGACGATGCTCGGCGACCTCGTCGATGATCGACGCCGCGAGTGGCGCGAGGCCGGGCTCCCGCAGGCGGTCGGCGAGGCGGTCGGCAAGCACCCCGCGCACCTGGGCCGCCGCCCGGGCGCGGCGGGCATCGCTCGTGAGCCCGTCGCGGGCCCGCACCCGGTGGCGATCGAGTGCCGCAAGGAGCTCGGGCACGCCCTCGCCGCTGGTCGCGGTGGTCACGAGGACCTCGGGCCGCTTCGGGCCGGGCCGGTCGGGCGGGGCGTCACCCCGGGCGACGGTCGGGACGAGCATCGCCCGCAGCTGGGCAGCGGTCCGCAGCGCCCCCGGCTTGTCGCCCTTGTTGACGACGACGAGATCGGCCACCTCGAGCAAGCCCGCCTTGATCGCCTGGACCTCGTCGCCCATCTCGGGCGCCTCGAGGACGACGGTCGTGTCGGCGGCTGCCGCGACCTCGACCTCGCTCTGGCCGGTGCCGACCGTCTCGATGAGCACGAGGTCGAACCCGGAGGCATCGAGGACGGCCGCTGCGGCGGTCGTGGTCGACGCCAGTCCGCCGGCATGGCCGCGGGATGCCATCGACCGGATGAACACGTCTCGATCGTCGGCGTACGACTGCATCCGCACCCGGTCGCCGAGCAGTGCTCCCCCGGTGATCGGCGACGACGGATCGACGGCCACCACGGCGACCGGCCGGCCGGCCTCACGGGCGGTCGCGATCAGCGCCGCCACGAGGGTCGACTTGCCCGAGCCCGGCGGCCCGGTGATGCCCACCAGGTGGGCCCGGCCGGCCTGTGGAAAGAGCCGGCGCAGCGCGGCCTCGGCCAGCGGCGTGCGGTTCTCGACGGCCGTCAGCAGGCGGGCGAGTGCCCGTCGATCGCCGCCGATCGCGGCCTCGGCGAGCTCGTCCGCCCCGACCGCGGCCCGGGGAGTCGGGGACTCCCCCACCCTAGTCGCGTGGTCGCGCGTTGGCGCGCAGGAATTCGGCGACGGCGGCGATGGTCGTACCGGGGCCGAACACCGACGCGACGCCGGCGTCACGCAGGGCCTGGACGTCGTCGTCGGGGATGATCCCGCCGACCGTGACGAGCACGTCGTCGAGGCCGTTGTCCTTGAGCAGCTTGGTGATGCGCGGCACCAGCGTCATGTGGGCGCCCGACAGGATCGACAACCCCACGACGTCGACGTCCTCCTGGAGCGCGGCCGTGGCGACCATCTCGGGCGTCTGACGAAGGCCGGTGTAGACGACCTCGAATCCCTCGTCCCGTAGCCCGCGCGCGAGGACCTTGGCCCCGCGGTCGTGCCCGTCGAGGCCAGGCTTGGCGATGAGCACCTTGATGGGCCGGTCGGGCATGGCCGGATTGTAGTCACCGGCACTGCCCGCCGGCCCATCGCGGGGCGTCTAGGCCGTCGTTCGCGCGAACGCGCGCGAGGCGATCACAAGCGCGATCACGGCCAGGCTGCCCATGACCACCGAGCCGACCACGATCTGCGGGTCGTCCCACAGGCCGTTGAACAGGGCCCGCGCGGCATCGACCGCGTGCGTGAGCGGGTTCAGGGTCGACAGGGTCTGCAGCCAATCC
>DATBMM010000248.1:0-6378 GCA_036554825.1 Candidatus Limnocylindrales bacterium | reverse complement strand
GGTGAGCTGGTGCGGGTCCTCGGCGAGAAGCGTCTCGTCCTCCAGGATTCGCAGGCGGCGTTCCGGCCGCCAGAGGACGCCCGCTTCACCGAGACGCCACGCGCGCTGTACCAGGTCATCCTGCCGCAGGCCCCGCAGGAGGGGTTCATCGTCGTCTACGAGTTCCCCGATCCCGCCATCGCGTCCGAGGCGGCCACGGCCCAGGCGGCCTACCTCGCGTCGGGACCGGTCAAGGTCCAGTCGGCGTTCGGGACGCGGCACATCATCCGGCTCGTCGGACCCACGGTGGTCGTCTATTCGTGGGTCCCGTCAAGCGTCGAGGACCCGCTGCAGCCGGACATCCAAGCCGCGCTCGAGACGCTCGGGACGGGGGTGCCGGTCCCGTCCTGACCGCTGGCCGACGCGCCAGCGACGCCGGCGCCGCGCGCTGGCTACGCCGGGTCCCTGACTGGGAGCGTCTCGTTCCGGGCCGCCCCGGCCGTCGCCCACCGGCGGATCGGGTCGCGCTTGATCTTGAGGGTGTGCGTCCGCGGGAAGTCTTCGCCGGCCCACAGCCGCCAGCCGGCGATCCGCTGGTTCGGGCTGAGGGTGGCGTTCGCGGCCTTGACCGCCGCCTCGATGCGTGCCTTCGTCTCGGCCGACTCCTCGCCCTCGAGCGCCAGCACGACCGCCTCGATCCGGCCGGGGTCGGTCTCGACCACGACGGCGTCGCGGATCCCGGCGATCCGCAGGGCGTTCTCGATGTCCTCGGGGTACACGTTGAACCCGTTCGGCAGCACGATCATGTCCTTGATCCGTCCACTGAGGATCAAGCGGCCGTCCGGGTCGAAGCGCCCCAGATCGCCGGTCCGGTACCAGCCGTCATGGGTGAACGCGGCCTTCGTGAGCTCCGGCGCGTTCCAGTAGCCCGAGAAGACGGTCCGACCGCGGAACTGGATCTCCCCGTCGGGCGCGAGGCGCATGTCGATGCCCTCGGGCACCCGACCGACGGTCCCCGGTCCGTGGTCGTCGAGCGTGGTGCATGAGCCCGTCCCGGTCTCGGTGGCGCCGTAGCCCTGGAGCACCGTCACGCCGAGGTCCTCCCACGCCTGCTGGAGGGCCGGTGGGAGGAACGCCCCAGACGACAGGAACAGCCGGAACTCCCCGCCGAGCTGCCGGTGGATGTTCCGGAACAGGAGTCGCCGGATCGTGACGGGGAGGCGCCGCGCGACGCGTCGCAACCGCTCGAACGACGCCGTCCGGCCGCGCTTCGCCACCTCACGCTCGATCGCGCTCCAGAACAGGTCGAGCACCTGCGGGACGACGACCATGCTGGTCACGCGGTGAGCCCGCAACGCCTCGAAGATCACGCGCGGGTTGCGGCT
Source organism: Candidatus Limnocylindrales bacterium (assembly GCA_036554825.1). Lineage (GTDB taxonomy): Bacteria > Chloroflexota > Limnocylindria > Limnocylindrales > CSP1-4 > SPCO01. Next base: position 5,014 of record DATBMM010000248.1, on the reverse strand, counting down.
GCGGACGTACAGCACGTCGGCCCCGACGTCGAGGGCGTAATACAGGCCGACGGCCTGCTCGAGGAGATGCGAGAGCGGCAGCAGCGAGACGAGCCGGTGCTCCATCGGCGGCACGATCCGGTGGAACGACTCGATCGATGCCACGACGTTGTCGTGCGTCAGCATCACGCCCTTCGGCGTGCCGGTCGTGCCGCTCGTGAACACGAGCTCGAAGACCTCGTCTGGCGTCGGCCGCTTCCACGACGCCTGGCGCGCTTCCCAGTCGGGCGAGAAGAGCGGGTCGTCATCGGCCGGTTCGGCGGCCAGTGCCTCGACCGTGGTGGTCGGGAAGTCCGCCAGGCCGGCCTCGCGCGGATCCGGCGCGTCGCGGCCGGTCCCCAGGATCAGGTGCCGCGCCCCCGACGCCCGCACGATCATCTCGACCGCCTCGGCCGACATCCGCAGGTCGAGCGGCACGAGCACCAACCGGGCGTGCATGGCCCCGTAGTACGCGGCCGGCAGCTCGGGCGTGGACGGGCTCCAGGTCAGCACCCGGTCGCCCGGTTCGAGGTCGAGGGCCCGCAGCCGCCAGGCACAGATCCGAGCACGCCGATCGAGCTCGCGGTAGCTCCAGGTCATGGTCGAACCGTCGTCGTAGCGCACGCCCAGGGCCGGCCGCTCGCCGTTGCGCGTGACGGCCGCATCGAGCAGATCGAGCAGCGTCGACATGTCGCGTGGATGCTACCCGCCGGGCGTCGCCGCACGTTTGACCACCCCAGACCCCTCGGGTAGACTCCGGCGGCCCTGCGGCCGAGGCCGCGTGAGCCCGCATCCTGATCGGCGGCCGCGCATCAGGAGCGAGAGCCGAGATCCTGGTCGAAGGAGGTGAACACCGATTGGCTGAAGTCCGAGTGGGGGAGAACGAGACGTTCGAAAGCGCCCTGCGCCGCTTCAACAAGAAGATCCAACAGAGCGGCATCCTCGCCGAGGCTCGCCGACGCGAGCACTACGAGAAGCCCTCAGTGAAGCGCAAGCGCAAGGAAGCCAAGCGCAAGAAGAACGCCCGAACGCAGAGCGGCTGAGCGGACGCCCGCCACCACCCTGCAGCCCCGCGGGCGTTCCCGAGTGATCGCCCGAGGTAGCCAAGACCGGTGTCCCTTCGAGAACGCATCCAGTCCGACATCACCGCCGCGATGCGCGGCCGTGATGCGCTGCGCCGGGATGTGCTGCGCATGGCGAGCAACGCTGCCTACAACGTCGAGAAGCGCAACCAGCGGCCGCTGACCGAGGACGAGTTCCTTGGCGTCCTGACCAGGGAGGTCAAGACGCGCCGCGAGTCGATCGAGGCCTACACCAGCGGCGGGCGGGCCGATCTGGCGGCGAAGGAGCAGGCCGAGATCGACATCCTCACCGAGTACCTGCCCCAGGCGCTGTCCGACGCGGAGATCGATGCGCTCATCGATGAGGCGATCGCCGCAACGGGCGCGAGCAGTGCCCGCGATCTCGGCAAGGTCATGGGCTGGCTCGCACCGCGGACCCGAGGCCGCGCCGACGGCAAGGTCGTCAGTGCTCGCGTCGCGAGCGCGCTGGCTCGCGCCGACCTGGCGGGCCATGACGAGGCCGGCCACTGATGCTGACCCAGCGCGCCCCGGTCCTCGCCCGGTTCACGCGGAATGACGCGTCGCGTGCCGCGGTGGCCGCGACGGTGCTGATCCTCGTCCTCACGGCGATCCTGGCGGTCGACGTCCTCCCGTCCGACCCCGTGCGCTACGAGGTCGGCCAGGTCGTCCGCGAGGATCTGACGGCACCTCGTGCGTTGTCGTTCGAGAGCCAGGCACTCACCGCGGAGGCGCGGACGGCGGCCCGAGCCGCCGTGCCGCCCCAGTTCGACTACACCGCCGACAACGCGATCGCGATCGCGAACGAGCAGGCGACGGCCTTCACGGAACGGGTGCGCCGTGTGGATACGGCGTTCGCCACCGATCTCTCCGCAGAGGAACGGACGGCGCTCCTTGAGACCGCCATCCCCGGGCTGAGCGAGACGGGCCGCGCGACGCTCCAGGCGATCGACGCCCCGCGCTGGGCCGCCGTCCGCACCGAGGCTGCGCGGGTCCTCGACGCGACGCTCCGCACGGAGCTCCGCGACACCCAGGTCGCTGACACCCGCGCGGGCATCGCCGGCCGGATGGGCGGCGATCTGGACGAGGCCGAACGCATGCTGGCCGGCGAGATCATCCGGCCGCTCATCATCCCGAACTCGTCGTTCTCCCAGACGCTCTGGGTCCAGGAGCAGGATCGCGCGGCCGAGGACGTCGAGCCCGTCCGGGTCGAGATCGCCCAGGGCGAGGTGGTCGTCCGGAACGGGACACCGCTGACGGCCGCCGATCTCGAGGCCATCCAGGAACTCGGCCTCAACCAGGACGCGCCACTCGACATGGCGACTCTGGCGGGATGGTTCCTGCTCGCGGTCCTGACCGTCTCGATGCTCCTGGCATGGATCTGGCGGTTCCGGCCGACGCTCTGGCACCGCGGCAACGTGCTGGTGCTCATCGGGCTGCTGCTGGTCGCCGCGGCCGTCGCGCTCAAGGTCACCGCCGGCCGCGAGCTGCTCGGCTACCTGCTGCCGACCGCGGCCATCGGCATGGTCCTGGCCATCCTCCTCGATGCCTCGGTGGCGACGATCGTCATGGCCATCCTGGCGGTCATCGGAGGCGCGCTCGCGGGGGCGTCGCTCGAGGTCGCGTCGTACATCTTCCTGGGCGGTCTGGCCGGCATCCTCTCGATCCGCAAGGGCGACCGTCTCCAGGTCTTCGTCCAGGCTGGGATCGTGGTGTTCATCGTCAATGCGCTGGTGGTGTCGGTGTTCTCGTTGCTGGGCACGCGCGACATCCGCGGCGTGCTCGAGCTGTGGTTCGCATCTGGGGCGTCCGCAGCGGCCTCGGCCGTGGCCGCCGTCGGCACGTTCGCGGTCCTGGGCTCGGCGTTCGGCATCCTGACGGTGTTCCAGCTGCTCGAGCTGGCGAACCCGTCACAGCCGCTGCTACGGCGACTGCTGGTCGAGACGCCGGGCACGTACCACCACTCGCTGATGGTCGGCAACCTGGCCGAGCGGGCCGCGGAGGCGATCGGTGCCGATCCACTGGTGACTCGCGTCGCGGCCTATTACCACGACATCGGCAAGCTCTCCAACCCGATGGCATTCATCGAGAACCAGGCCGGCGGCGAGAACGTCCACGACCAGCTCGAGCCCGAAGTGAGCGCCCAGATCCTCAAGCAGCACGTCGCCGACGGCATCGACACGGCCTATCGCGCCCGCCTGCCGAAGGCGATCATCGCCTACATCCCGCAGCACCATGGCACGGCGGTCATGAGCTACTTCCTGGCGCGGGCCAGGGAGCGTGCCGCGGAGCCGTTCGGGGGCCTCGGTACGGCGGAAGGCGCCAAGGCGGCGGCCGCCGTCGATGAGCGGAGGTTCCGGCACGTCGGCCCGAAGCCGCAGTCCCGCGAGGCGGCGCTGATCATGCTCGCCGACAGCGTCGAGGCGTCCGTGCGCTCGCTCGAGTCCCGCGACGAACCGGCGATCCGGGCGATGGTCACGCGTATCATCGACGAGCGCATCACCGACGGCCAGTTCGACGAATGCGACCTCACCTTCCGCGACCTCGAACGGATCAAGGACGCGTTCGTGGCCCAGCTCCTGGGCATGTACCACACGCGCATCGCCTATCCGCAGAACACGGTCGTCGAGCTCGAATCGCGTCGGACCCAGGCCGCGGGCGGAGGCGACCGACCCGCGTCGTGACCCGGTCGCTGTACCGGCCACCGTGGCGGATCGACGTCGACGTGCGCGCCGGCATCCGCTCACCGGTGTCGGTCGCGGCCTTGGCTCGCGCCATCGATGCGGCCCTCGCCGAGGTCGGGGCGCCGTCACCCGCGTCGATCGGGCTGATCCTGACCGACGACGCCGAGATCGCGACGCTCAACGTCGAGCACCTGGGTCACGCAGGCCCGACCGATGTGCTGTCCTTCCCGCTGCTCCCACCGGACGCGTTCTCCCACGGTGCCCCGGCACCCGACGTCCCGCGGCCGCCCGGCAGCCGCCTGCACCTCGGCGACATCGTGGTGTCGGTCGAGCGCGCGATCGAGCAGGCATCGAGCGGCCGCGGCGGTCAGACCGGCGACGTGCGCTGGTCTCCGGCAGACGAGATGCGGCTGCTCGTGACCCACGGCACCCTCCACATCTGCGGCCGGGATCACGCCGACCCGGCCGAGGAGGCCGCCATGCGCGCGCTGGAATGGCGCCTCCTGGGTCTCGGTCAGGCGGTATCCACGGGCAGACCGTCCAGGTAGAGCTCGACGGGCGGGATGCCGAGGAGGCGGCGACCGACGGTGTCGACCCGATCGATCGTCTCCTCCATCCATGGGCCGACCCCGATCTCGGCCTCGAGCTCCGCGTGGATCCCAGCAGTGATCCCGCAGGCGACCGAACCCGGGAATGTGAGCGCCAGGCGGCGTGTACGACCGTCACCAGGGAACCGCTCCTGCACGACGAATCCGCGGTATACCGTCCGACGCACGACATCCGAGAACGCCGCGTCACGCAGGCCGAGTGATCGGCGGATCTCTGACGTCGATGCCCCTGGGTACATCGATGCGGCGCGGAGCACGAGGTACTCGACGCTTCTGATCCCCAGTTCGGTCGTCCGCTCCTCGAGCTGCCGGGACAGCAGGTTGGTGGCCCGGGTGAGTGCCCCGAACAACGTGCCGGCCATCGCGGACCTCCTGGAACGCATCCAAGGCGGGGCAACGCATTCGGCGGGCGCCGACTGTATCCGGTGGGCCTCACCCGCCGCTCACCGGGGTGTTTCGCCAGGATCGATCCTTCGATTTCGTAGGGCTCGATTCGCGGGCTGCCGCACGGATGCCGCATTTCCGATCCTTCGAAATCGAAGCACCGATTCCTTGGGTGACGGCCCGGCGCCCTTGGGTGACGGCCCGGCGCCCTGTGACGGCCCGACGCCCCTGTGACGGCCCG
>DATBMM010000244.1:0-8006 GCA_036554825.1 Candidatus Limnocylindrales bacterium | reverse complement strand
CTCCCAGTCGGGCAGGCGGATGGCCTCCAGGCGGGCCACCGGCGGCGGCGTCGCCGCCACGTACAGCCGGTTGAGGGCCAGCGCGTCGATCGGCTGCGCCGGGCGGATGCGCGCGTCGCGCGTCGCCTTGTCGGTCCACGGCCTGGGCAGCTCCCCGTCCGGGCGGAACATGATCCGCTCCTCGCCGTAGCGGATGAAGCCCGCCTGCATCATGAGCTCCACGTTGCCGTCGACGTCGGCGCAGGCCACGTGGAACCGCGCGGCGCCCCGCTTCGCCCCCTCGCGCAGGAGCTGGTTGACGAGGCGATAGCGGATGTCGCCGGCGTCGGCCATGCCTACGGCGTCGAGCTCCACGATCGTCCACTCGTCACGGGTCGATTCGCGCTCGACGCGGATCAGGCCGGCGATGCGTCCGCCTTCCTCGTAGACGTACATGAGGTCGTTCGGCCGGAACGCACCGAGCGGGAGCCGGAACAGGCTGAACACGCCGATCGGCGGGCCGCTGACCGGCAGGCCGAGCGAGCGGGCCGAGGCGTCATCGGACTGGCAGAGCCGCGACAGCTCGCCGAGCGCGGCAAGGTCGGTGAGCCGTGCGGGGCGGACCTTGCCCTGCTTCCGCGCGGTCCGGGCGATCGTCATCGGGCCTGCGCTCGGCGCGTGGGGTGAGGTCGCCGACCGGCACCCTCGCCCGGGTCGTCGTGCGCTGACGCCATCGTGGCCAGCAGCCGGTGGAAGCGGGTCTCGCCGGCGAGCTCAGGATGGAACGCGGTCGCCAGTACGTTCCGCTCACGGACGGCCACGATCCGGCCGTCATCGAGTCGTGCGAGGACGTCGACGTCGGGGCCGGCGTGCTCGATCACCGGGGCGCGGATGAAGACCGCGTGGACCGGCGTCGACCCGAGCACGTCGACCGGGATGTCCGCCTCGAACGAGTCGAGCTGGCGCCCGAAGGCGTTGCGCTCCACGCGGACGTCCAGCAGCGGCAGGATCGGCTCCTCGTCACCGGCGATGTCGCGCGCGAGGACGATCATGCCCGCGCAGGTGCCGAAGATCGGCGCGCCGGAGCGGGCCAGGTCGAGGATCGGCTCGCGGAGGCCCCAGCGCTCGATCAGCTGACGCATCGTCGTGCTCTCGCCGCCAGGCAGGATCAAGCCGCTGACCCCCTCGAGGTCGGCCGGCTCGCGCACGCGGACACCCTCGACGCCGATGGCGTCCAGCGTGTCGAGGTGTTCACGGAAGGCGCCTTGGAGCGCCAGTACGCCGATCTTCACAAGGTGGATGCTACGCCGTGCTGGCACACGCGCTCCGAGGACCGCGGCGACGCGACCGCGAACCAGCTGTCCGAGGACGCGTAGCGCGGGGCTGGAATGGGTCTACCAGCCGCGGACGGCGAGGCGCTCCTGCTCGGGGATCTCCTCGAGGGTGATGCCGCGCATCGGGGCGCCCAGGCCCTTCGACACTTCCGCGATCTTCTTCGCATCGTCGAAGAACGTGGTCGCCTGCACGATGGCGTTCGCCATCCGGGCGGGATCCTCGCTCTTGAAGATGCCCGAGCCGACGAACACGCCCTCGGCGCCGAGCTGCATCACCAGCGCGGCGTCGGCAGGCGTGGAGATGCCACCGGCGACGAAGTTCACGACCGGCAGCTTGCCGTTCTCGGCCACGTCCTTCACGAGCTCGAACGGAGCCTGGAGGTCCTTGGCCGCGACGAACAGCTCATCCTCGCGCGCGTTCTGGAGCCGTCGGATCTCGCTGTTGACGTCGCGCAGCTGGCGGACGGCCTCGACGATGTTGCCGGTCCCGGCCTCGCCCTTGGTCCGCATCATCGCGGCGCCCTCGTTGATGCGTCGGAGCGCCTCGCCGAGGTTCCGGCAGCCGCACACGAAGGGCACCTTGAACGCGTGCTTGTCGATGTGGTTGCTCTCGTCTGCCGGCGTCAGCACCTCCGACTCATCGATGTAGTCGACGCCGAGCGCCTCGAGGACCTGCGCCTCGACGAAGTGGCCGATGCGGGCCTTGGCCATCACCGGGATCGACACGGCATCCATGATCCCGACGATCATCTCGGGATCGGACATGCGGGCCACGCCACCGGCCTTGCGGATGTCGGCCGGGACGCGCTCGAGCGCCATCACGGCGACGGCCCCGGCATCCTCGGCGATCTTGGCCTGCTCGGGTGTGACGACGTCCATGATGACGCCGCCCTTGAGCATCTGGGCGAGACCCTTCTTGGTCGCCCAGGTGGAGGTTTCGACGGTCATCTGAGTCTGCTCTGCCTCGTGGTTCGAACTCGCGGGTCGAGATTATGGCACGAGGTCCGGCTGACCCCAAACGTGCTGGCGGCGTGGCCCGCGGGGCGGTCGGTGGACTCGAATGGACCGGTCGAAGGGTCCGGCGCACTGCGCGCCACTGTGGATGGCGCGCGCGCGTCGAGTCCATCGTGAATGGACGCCCACAGGGCAGATCGGTGTGCTGATCACGCTGCGTCGTCCTCGCGCCGCCACTGGTGGTGGCGCGCCTCGTCAGTCTTCGTCGAACGTGAACCGGGTCATGTCATCCGGGAACGTCGTCCAGGCATACGCCTTGCGCGGATGCAGCTCCCACAAGCCACCCCGCGTCCAATGGTCAGCCGACGCCTCGTAGGTCGGCTTGTACTTCTCGTAGCCCGCCAGGATGCGGTCGGCCAGCGCCTTCTCAGGCGCTGTGAGCTCGACGGCCGGTCCCTCGACGATCACCACCTCGGCGCCGCTCACCCCTGCTCCGGCGCCCTCGATGTGGATGGCCATCTGCGGGTTCTCGCGCAGATTCCGTTGCCAGTGGGTCGGTCCGCCTTCGACGTACCAGTGGCCATCGACCCACGCCCCCCAGATGGGGATGAGGTGCGGCGCCCCCCTGCCGCTCGCCGTCGCGAGCCAGTAGATCTGGGCCCGCTCGAGCCGTTCGACGGCCCACGACCAGGGCAGGACGCCCTTGACCGAGCGCGGGATCCCGTAGCCGGGGACGTGCGGCCGGTCGACGCGCGGGTCCGACATCAGCTAGCGGGAGACGGTCCGGACGACGCCCGACATGAGCTTCGTCGCGCGGCGCGCAGCCTTGGGCGAGAGCCGCGAGAGCGCGTCGACCAGTTCGAGGACGTCGTCGTCGTCGAGACCGCCGAGGAGGTCGAACAGGCGGAGGACTGTGTCGTCTGGTACGCGGTCGAGGAGTCGGAGGGCGCGTTCCAGCTCGCGGGGCTCGAGCTGCGGGACGAGGCCGACCGCGCGATCGAAGAGCCGAACGAACACGACGAACGACGACAGCCACTCCTTCAAGGCTGCGAGCTCGGCATCGTTCGGGTCCCTGGCCGACGCCTCGGCCGCTTCCTTGGCCTTGCGCTCGAGGATGGCGACGATCGGATCGCCCTCGCGCACCTTGCGCTCGGCGATGACCCGCCCGAACCACTGCCAGTGGTCGTTGACGGCCAGGAAGGCGGTCCCCGCCGGTCCGCGCCGGCCGACGCGTCGCGGTTCCGGTACCCGCTGGACGAGACCCCAGTTCTCGGCTTCCGCGATGGCGAGGCTGGCGGCCCGGTGCGAGAGCCCCAAGGCCTCGCGGACCTCGCGCTCGGTGAGCGGCTCCTGGCGCGCCATGAGGTAGGCCTGCACCCGGGCGATGGCGGGCGTGACGCCCCATGCGGCGCCCATGTCGCCCCAGGCCTCGGCGAGGTCGAGCCGGATGGCCTCGGCGATCGACGGCCGACCACGGACGACCCGGTTCGCGGCCCCGTTGCCGCCGGCGGATTCCTGCGACTTGACTGTAGCGAGTTTTTCGGTCATAACTTGCTATCACATGGTAGCACGAGTCACTCCAGCATCAGCATCGCCCCACGATATCTCTCCACCCCTGCCAGTGACCGACCTCCTGGCCCGCGGTGCTCGACCGTGAAGGTCGCGATCGTCGGCGGGTCCGGGCTCGTCGGGCGGGCGTTGACCCGTTCCCTGCTCGCGGATGGGCACGGCGTCCTCGTCCTGTCGCGTGACGATGGCAAGCGGTCGTCCGCCATCCCGCACGGCGCGCGCATCGCCGACTGGTCGAAGGACGACATCCCGCGCCTGGCGAGGGCTCTGGACGGCATGGATGCCGTCGTGAACGTCGCGGGCGCACGCGTGGCACCCTGGCCGTGGACCCGCCGGCGGAAGGCGACGATCGCGTCGAGTCGCGTCGACGCCGTCCGGGCCATCAATGACGCGATGGCCCAGCTCCCGGCCGATCGTCGGCCCGGGACGTTCGTGGTCGTCTCCGGGATCGACGCCTACCCGGAGACGCCAGCCGGCGACGACGCGGCCCCGTGGACCGAGGAGAGCCCGACAGGGACGGAGTTCCTCGCCCGGGTCTCCCGCGCCGTCGAGGACGAGGCGCGACGAGCAGAGGCCCTCGGCGTCAGGGTCACCAGGCTACGGCAGGGCCACGTCCTTGCCCGCGACGCCGATCTCGTGTGGTTCCTCTCGCTGCCGGTCAAGCTCTTCCTCGGTGGTCGGCTGGGCAGCGGCCGCCAATGGATGAGCTGGGTCCATATCGACGACGCGGTCGCGCTCTTCCGCCGGGCGCTCGAGGATCCAGCCGTCGACGGGGTCCTCAACGTGACGAGCCCCGGCGCCTCACGTCAGCTGGACTTCGTCCGGGCGATGGGGCAGGCCCTCCATCGACCGGTCTGGTTCCCGGCGCCGGCCTGGCTGCTGAAGGTGCTGCTTGGCGAGCAGTCGGTGCTGTTGCTGGGCTCGCGACGCGTCGCCCCCGCCCGTGCCGAGTCGATGGGCTACGCGTTCCGGTATCGGACCATCGACGAGGCGTTCGAGCAGGTCTTCCGCTAGCCGGACCCGCCACCGTCGATCGCACCGCCGGCGGCGAGTGCCAGGTCGACGGCCCGGAAGAGCGGGTCGTTCGGATCGACCTCGGTCTCGCAGGAGGCCACCCGTTCGAGCCCGGTCGGTGCGCCGAACTCGTAGATCGTCTCCTGCCCGTCGAAGTTCACCGGACACTCCCCGGTGAAGGGCCGCGCCCGGATCGCGCCGAAGTCGGTCGACTTGATGGTGCCGTCGAGGGCGGCCAGCACCTCGGGTGGCACCTGGCCGAGCAGCACGGACTCGGGTGCGGTCTGATGCAGACGGCCATCGCGCTCGATGACGAGCGTCGAGCCGCACGGGCCCTCCGGGCACTCGCCGCCGCGCGTCGAGATCGTGACCAGCGGCAGCGTCGCGGGCGGCAGCAGCGAGGCGACGGCCGCGGGCGAGCACGCGGCCAAGAGCGCGCCGAATACCAGGGGCAGCAGCGCGCGCAGTCGGGTCGACATGGCTGCCGGACGCCCCCGGTGGGCGGCTGGTTCCGACCTATCATCGGAGGCATGCCCGTCCTGCGGAGCCGGCTCGACCCCGCCGCTTCGGAAACGCGTGCCAACCACGACGCGATGGCCCGCCTGGTGGAGGATCTCCGGCAGCGCCAATCGGAGCTGGCAGAACGTGGGGCCGGCGGTGACGACGCGTCGATCGCGCGTCACCGGGACCGCGGCAAGCTGCCGGTCCGCGACCGCATCGACCACCTGCTCGACCCGGGGTCGCCCTTCCTCGAGCTGAGCCCGCTCGCCGCGAACGGCCTGTACGACGACGAGGCTCCGGGTGCCGGCATCGTCACCGGCATCGGCCGCGTGGAGGGCACGAGCTGCGTCATCGTCGCCAACGACGCGACGGTCAAGGGCGGAACGTACTACCCGATGACCGTCAAGAAGCACCTGCGCGCCCAGGAGATCGCCCTCGAGAACCACCTGCCGTGCATCTACCTGGTCGACAGCGGCGGCGCGTTCCTGCCCCTCCAGGCCGATGTCTTCCCGGACCGAGATCACTTCGGTCGCATCTTCTACAACCAGGCGCGGATGTCGGCGGCGGGCATCCCGCAGGTCGCCCTGGTCATGGGCTCGTGCACGGCCGGCGGCGCGTACGTCCCGGCGATGAGCGACGAGACCGTCATCGTCAAGGGCACGGGCACCATCTTCCTGGGCGGCCCACCGCTCGTGAAGGCCGCCACCGGGGAGGACGTGTCGGCCGAAGAGCTGGGCGGAGCCGAGGTCCATACGCGTCGATCCGGCGTGGCCGACCATGAGGCGCTCGACGACGAGCATGCGCTTGCGCTCGGCCGGTCGATCGTCGCGAACCTGAACAGGAAGCCGCCGCCGCTGCCCTGGGACCGCCGCGAGCCCGAGCCGCCGGCGGTCGATCCCGGCGGGATCTACGGCGCGGTCTCGGCCGACCCGCGCCGACCCGTGCCCGTCCGCGAGATCATCGCGCGACTGGTCGATGGGTCGCGGTTCCACGAGTTCAAGCCGCTCTACGGCGAGACGCTGGTCACCGGCTTCGGCCACGTCGACGGCTACCCGGTCGGCATCCTCGCCAACGACGGCATCCTGTTCAGCCAGTCGGCGTTGAAGGGCGCGCACTTCATCCAGCTGGCCTGCCAGCGCCGCATCCCGCTGGTCTTCGTCCAGAACATCACCGGCTTCATGGTCGGGCGCGAGTACGAGGAGGCGGGGATCGCCAAGGACGGCGCCAAGCTCGTGACGGCGGTCGCGTCCGCCGAGGTCCCGAAGTTCACGATCCTCATCGGTGGGTCATTCGGTGCGGGCAACTACGCCATGGCCGGGCGGGCGTACCAGCCGCGGTTCCTCTGGTCGTGGCCGAACGCGCGCATCTCGGTGATGGGCGGCCAGCAGGCGGCCCGTGTCCTGTCGACCGTCCGCGGCGGCTTCGCCGACGATGCAGAACGGGACGCCTTCGAGGCACCGATCCTCGAGACCTACGAGCGCGAGGGCTCGCCCTACTTCGCGACGGCACGTCTCTGGGACGACGGCGTCATCGACCCGCTCGACACCCGCCGTGTCCTGTCGCTCGGCCTCGAGGCGGCTCTCCACGCGCCGATCCCGGAGACACGGTTCGGGGTGTTCCGTATGTGATACCGGCGCGACCCAGACGCGCCTCCCTGGGAGGACTCGATGCTCAAGTTCTACAGCGAGATCCCGACCGCTCGCCTTCGCGAGCTCGTGGCCGATCTCTCGACCTGGGCCTGGGTCGCGTTCTGGACGGTCGTCGGCGTACGGATCTACGAGACGATCTCCGCCTTCGCCGAGGCGGGCCGGATCCTGCGCGGCGGCGGCCAGAACATCGAGTCCGCCGGAGCCGAACTGGGTGACGCGCTGAGCGGCCTGCCGCTGGTCGGCGCGGGGGTCGATGACGTCACCACGCGGACCTTCGCCACGGCCGGCGAGCCGTTCATCTTCGTCGGCAGCGAGCTCGAGGCGCTGCTGTTCCTCATCGCCCGCCTCCTGGCCATCCTCGTCGTCGCGGTCATGGTGCTGCCGTGGCTGTACCGGTACGTGCCCTGGCGCGCGGCCCGCTTGGCGACCGTCCGGGCGGCCCATCGGGCCGTCCGCCGCGCCGATGTATCCGAGCCGGCGATGCAGCGCTTCCTCGCGCAGCGCGCGCTGTTCCGCCTTCCCTACGACGAGTTGCTCGACCACAGCTCGGACCCGTTCGGCGACTTCGCGTCCGGCCGCTACGAGCGTCTCGCGAAGGCCGAGCTAGCGAGCGTCGGGCTGCGATGACGCGCTACCGCATCGTCGTCCGGTAGCATCCGCCCATGCCCAGCGTCGCCCAGCTGTCGATCGCGCCCGTCCGCAGCCTCGGGCTCCAGCATCCGACGGAGATCGACGTCACCGAGGTCGGTGTGGTCGAGGATCGTCGGTTCTTCCTCACGAACGACGCCAACCGCCTGATCGATCAGCTGATCGTGTTCAAGCTCGTCCAGGTCGCCTCGCAGACCGATCCCGAGGCCACCACGCTGTGGCTCCGCTTCCCGGACGGCAGCGTCGTCGAAGGCGACGTCGAGCTCGGCGAGGCCGTCGAGACGCCGATCCACGGTCGCACGGGCGTCGGACGCCGGGTCCTCGGACCGTGGTCCGAGGCGCTCAGCGACTTCGTCGG
>DATBMM010000193.1:0-15084 GCA_036554825.1 Candidatus Limnocylindrales bacterium | reverse complement strand
GGAAGGATGTTCGCGGTCGAGGGGATCGATGTCCGCTGGCCGATGGGGGCGCGGATCCTCGGCGATCTCGAGGCGGCGGGGGTGCACGTCCACCAGTTCGCGAAGGAGTACGGCCCGGGCCAGTTCGAGGTCAGCCTCCTCCCGACGGACCCGCTCACGGCCGCGGACCGGTTCCTGCTCGCCCGCCAGCTCATCCGGGCGGCCGCGCGGGCCGAGGGCGCGACCGCCTCATTCATGCCCAAGCCGTACGCCGCCATCTCGGGCAACGGGCTCCATGTCCACCTGGGACTGACGCGGCGCGGCGATCCAGCCGCCGATCTCATCGCGCATCCCGATGACCCGTCGCAGCTGGCCGACACTGCCGGGCCGCCGATCGCCGGGTTGCTCGCCCACGCGCTGGGACAGTCGGCGCTCGCGTCGCCGACGCCGAATTCCTACAAGCGCCTCCTGCCCGGCTCGTGGGCGCCGGCTCATGTGTCATGGGCGATCGGCAACCGAGCCGCGCTCATCCGGGTCCCGGGTCGTGGAGCCGGCCGTCACCTCGAGGTCCGCGGCGGCGACGCCGGGATGAATCCGTACCTCCACCTCGCCGGGTTGCTCGCCTCGATCGCCGACGGCGTCGAGCGGCAGCTCCCCGTCCCGCCGGCCGTGGCCCTGGACGTGGGGCACCTCTCCGACGAGGAGGCTGCGGCCCGCGGTCATGCCCGGCTACCGTCCGATCTGCCGGGGGCGCTCGACGCCTTCGAGGCCGACGACGTGCTCCGCGCGGCGGTCGGCCCGGTCATCGCACGCCACTACGTCGACGTGAAGCGGTTCGAGTGGGACTGCTACCTCGAGCGGTCCGGCCTCCCGGCGGGCTCGACCGACGTGTCGGATTGGGAGCGCGCCACGTATTTCGGATGTCTGTAGCGCCGCCGTTCGCCGATCGTCGCCGGTCGCTGCCGGGAGGCGCCCCGGCCCGGCGGGTCGTCGAGACGATCTTCCCGGGCGCTCGCCCGACGTACGTCGAAGGCTGGGATTCGATCTCCGCGCTGTTCGACACGCTGGACGACCAGCGGCCGGCGACGTGCGGGGCGTATGCCACGCGGTACCTGCTGTCTCCGCTCGGCTTCACCCACGTCGACGGCGTCGACACCACGCGAGAGGACTACCTGGCCAACCTTGCCGGCACGGTCATCGAGGAGTCGGAGGTCGAGGACGTCCGGACGACCCGGCAGGCCGTCGATGCCGACGGTCTGTCCGATGCGGAGGCCATCCGGCGTTTCCCGAGGACCTGGTATCGCTGGCCGCTGCGTTCATCGGCGGACGACGCCATCACCGGGACGAGCCCGACCGGTGTCGCACGCGCCATCGCGCTCGGGTCGGCTGGTGCGCTCGTCACGCTGCCGGTGCCCGGCCGCCGCTCAGACCGGGAGGTCGCCTTCACCCCCGAGCGCTTCGGCGCGCTCCTCGACGCGATCGAGTCGAACGCCCGCAGCTGGGGCGTGCACCCGATCGCGAACCTGGAGGTCGACCAGCTCCTCGACGCGACCAGCGACGCGTACACGGCCGAGGCACTCGCCGGTCCGGATCCGGCGACGGCCATCCCCCTCGAGCGCTGGGGCGTCGGGCACTTCGTCGGCCTCGGGGCGTTCTGGCGCGGCGAGGACGGCCGGCACTGGGTGCTCCTCCTCGACACGTACAAGGCACGCGGCTTCGACGGCTACGTCCCGATGCCCGCCGAGTCACTGCGGCGGGCGGTCGTCCGCGAGGACGGCCGCGACGGCGGACTGCTCCTGGTCCTGCGCCGGGACGCGCTCGATGACGCCCGGGCAGCGATCGAGGCGCTCGGACTCGACATCCGGATGTGGGGCAACGGCAGCCTCGAACCCGAGGGCTGGAGCTGGTCTCTCGGCCGCTGAGCGCCGGTAGGCGGACGCGGCTTCGCGAACGTTGGATCAGGCCTTGGCGATCCGGACCGCATAGCTCGCGAGCTCCGCGGCGAGATCCTTCGACGTCGCCTTCTGCGCTCGCTCGAACTCCAGCGCAGCGTCGCGCAACTTGGTGTCCTTCTGGTCACGGGCGATCTTGAGCATCGCGCCGGCCGAGTCCATCTGCTTGCGCTTGAGGTTCAGCAGGACGGCGTGCGCCTCGTAGAAGTCGCTGTCGGCACCCTCGGACTGGGCCGTCTCGAGCGTCTGTTCCATGAGCTCCTTGAGGCCACCGGCCACGTCCTCGACCTCGCCGCTCGCGCCGTGCTTTGCACCAAGTGTCTGCAGCTCCCTGAGGTAGGACTTGTCGCGCCGGAGGGCGCTCTTGATGGCCGTCTTGGCCGAGCTCACGGGGTGACTTCCCGCCAGTGCCGTCTCGGCGTCGACGATCGACTGCTGGACAGCGATCGCCTCGTCGAACTCGTGCTTGATGAACTCCTCACCGGTCTTGTCTGGCATCGTCGACTCTCCTCGCCGTAGGGGATGTTCGGGCAGCGGTGCCCACGGGGGAGAACGCTCGCGGATAGGGCGCAACTGTGAGTCCGGGTGACCGGCGCGAATGCGCAACAAGAACCTTGCGACTTTCGCAGCCCACGCCGCCCGCGGATGGCCGGCTCACTGGCGCGGGTCGCGCCCTGCATCACGCGGGCTGGCGAGCCTGTTCCTCGGCAGTCCGGTAGGCATCGCGCGCCATGACCTCGGCGCTGGCGGCTTGATCGAGGTCGACGCCCGCGAGCTCGGCCGCCATTCGCGCTGCCTCCGCGACCTCCGTGGCCGCGGCGAGCGCCGCGTCCGCGGCAGCGCTTGCCAAGTCGGCCGCTTCCTTGGCCTTCCTGGCGACCTCGAGTGCACGTTGGGCGATGCGCCACGCCTCCAGCGCATCAGGGACTTTCTGCACCGTACGCCTCCGGCGACTAGCGTACGCCTGCCATAAGGGCGATGACCAGCAGCATCAGGATCGTGCCGCCGACGAGGACGGCGACGAGGTAGGTCCAATGCGCGGGTTGGCTGACCTCTGCAAGGTGTTCCCGCCGCACGTCCTCGACGTCGACCGATCGCTCCGTGCGTTGCTCGCTCATCGCCCCGCCACCTTACGCTCGAGCGCCTCGAGCTTCGCCTCGATCCGCCGGAGCGATGCCTCGGTCTCGTAGTCGGTGTCGGGCGACTCGTGACTCCGTCGGTGGACCAGGAACGTGGTCAGGACGATGAAGACGAAGACCTGCAGGAACTCCGACTGCCAGTTCTCGAACGTCGCTTGCGCCCACACCCAGACATATCCGTCGTCGCCGAACGCCTGGGCGACCTGCCCGTGCGCCTCCTGGTCGGAGACGAACTCGACCCAACCCGTCCAGGTTTGCAGGGTCCACGCAGCCAGGAACAGCACCACGAGGGTGATGCTCAGGCCGTAGTCCTTCCAGATGCGTCCGATCGTCATTGCTCGTGCCCTGATCCGTGTCTGCCTCGGCCACGGGTCCCCGTCCCCACGAAACGCTGGCCCGGCATGCCCGCCGACACGCTAGGACCGTCCCGCTGACGTTCGAGCTTCGCTCCCGGGCGGGCGTGTTACGTCCGCGTCCCAACCACTGCCACCCGCAACCGTCACGGATCTGTAGCGAGGATGCCGAGTCGCACGCTCGTGGCCGGAGCGCCGCACCGGTCACGCTGCGACCGACCGTCAATATCGACTTGGGGACCCCGCCGTTGAAGACCTTCCCAGCCCGAGTGCCGCATGCACTCGGCGATCCGACTCGGCTTCGGATCGGCCTCATCGCGCCGCCTGTCGTGCCACTGCCGCCGCCCGCCTATTCCGGGACCGAGCGCATCGTCGCTCTGCTCGCCGTCGGCCTCCACGAGCGTGGCCACACGGTCACCGTGTTCGCCTCGGGCGACTCGGAGCTCCCCTGCGAGGTGGTCCCGGTGGTCCCGCGTGCCCTCTGGCGTGAAGGTCGGACCGGAAACCTCGCCACCTACCACCAGATGGCCGTCGCCCGTGCCTGGGAGGAGGTCGACCGATTCGACATCCTCCACTCCCACGTCGACAGCGAGGGCTTCCTCCTCGCGCGCCACGCGCCGATCCCGGTGGTCACCACCCTCCATCGTCGCGCCGACTCGGGTGGTCTGCCCGGATACATCGACCTGCTCCCGTCGATCCCGCTCGTCTCGATCAGCGAGAGCCAGCGGCGCTGGAACCCCGATGCGAACTGGGTCGCCAACATCCACCACGGACTCGACTTCTCCGCGACCCCGGCCGGATCGCGCCCGGGCGATCACCTCTTGCTGGTCGGTCGGCTCACGCGGGAGAAGGGCGTCGAGGAAGCCATCGAGCTCGCGCGACGGACGGGTCGCCGGCTGGTGATCGCCGCCAAGGCGCACCAGCCCGACGAGAAGGCGCTGTTCGAGTCCACCGTGCGGCCGGCGATCGAGCAGGGCATCGTCGACTGGCAGGGCGAGGTCGACACGGCGACCCGCGACCGCCTGATGATCGGGGCGCTTGCGACCCTCATGCTCGGTGCGTGGCCCGAACCATTCGGGCTCGTCGCGATCGAGTCGATGGCGACAGGCACCCCCGTCATCGCTCGTCGCGTCGGTGGGCTGACCGAGACGATCGAGCACGGGGTGACGGGTTTCCTGGTCGACGACCTCGACGAGGCCGAGTTGGCCGTCTCGCGCGCCGCGTCGTTGCCGCGGGACCGGATCGCTCGGCTCACCAGGGAACGCTTCGAGGCGGGGCGGATGATCGACGAGTACGAGGCATTGTTCCAGCGCCTGGTGTCACCGGGCGTCGCCCATGAGGATGGGCTCGGCCATGAACTGCTCGTGGAGGCGACCACGAGCGCCTGACCCGCATCTGACGACCCGCCGGGCGCGCGATCCGTGGCAGACTCGCCACCATGGCCCCAGCCGACCCCGTCGTCCTGATCACCGGTGCCACCGGCGGCCTCGGCCGGGTGGCGGCACGGACCTTCGGCGCGGACGGTGCCCGTCTCGCCCTCGCCGGGACCGACGAGGATCGCCTGCGGGACGTGGCGACCGCGGCCGGCCTCGATGACGACTCGTGGCTGCCCGTCGTCGCCGATCTGCGCGACCGCGCGGCGACCCGTGACGTGCTCGGGGCCGCGGTGGCGACCCTGGGCCGCATCGATGTCCTCCTCCACCTGGTCGGTGGCTTCTCCGGTGGCACGCCCATCATCGAGCTCGAACCGGACGACCTCGCCGGGATGCTCGACCAGCATCTGTGGACGACGTTCCACGTCAGCCAGGCCCTGGTCCCCGGGATGGTCGAGCGCGGCTGGGGTCGCGTGCTGGCCGTGACGTCGCCGGTCGCGAGCGAGCCGACCGCGAAGTCCGCGCCCTATGCGGTGGGGAAGGCCGCCGAGGAGGCGTTCCTGCGCACGCTGGCACGCGAGACCGCCGACACGGGCGTGACCGTCAACCTCGTCGTGGTCAAGGCGATCGACGTCGACGGCGTCCGCACGAGCGATCCGAAGAAGGCCTCCTGGACGACGCCCGACGAGATCGCGGCGACCCTCCGCTTCCTTGCCTCGGATGCGGCCGCGGCGATCACCGGCGCCCGCATCCCGTTACACGCCCGCTGACGCGGCAGGCGCGCCTAGTCGTTCGAGGTGAGCGGGGCCGGCGTCGTTCCCTCATTGACGCGCCGGAGCCACTCGGTCTCCGGGTCCTCCCCAGCCTGGTGCTCCCCGTCGCCTGTCCCGCCCGACGACCGGTCGCTGCCGCTCCCGTGCCCGCCGCCGGCGGCGGTGCCCATCTCCCCAGGCGGCTCGACGTTGCCGGCCGGCCCCTGCGCCAGCCGCTCCTCTTCCGTCTCTGCGGGTCCGGTCTCGGGAGACCGGTGGCGTGGTGTTTCGCTCATCGACGTTCCTCCGGGTGGGTTCCTCGCACGGTGCCAGCGCCGCCCGCCGACGCGCACTAACGCTCCGGCGCCGGTCCATCACGTGCCCGTGACAAGGACAGCGTCAGGCCCGCGCCGTCACCTCGGCCACAAGCGCCTGAGCCTCGTCGAGCAACTTCCCCAGGTGGTCCTCGCCGCGGAAGCTCTCGGCATAGACCTTCGCGACATCCTCGGTCCCCGACGGCCGAGCCGCGAACCAGCCGGAGTCGGTCGTCACCTTGAGCCCGCCGATGGGGGCGCCGTTGCCAGGCGCCGCGGTCAGGATCGCGGTGATGGGCTCGCCGGCCAGCTCGGTCGCGGCCACGTCGCTCGGCGCCAGACGGCCGAGGGCCGCCCTCTGTTCCGGCGTCGCAGGCGTATCGACGCGTCGGTACGCAGGCGTCCCGAAGCGCTCGGTCAGCTGCGCGTACGCCTCACCCGGGTCCTTGCCCAGCCGAGCCGTCAGCTCGCACGCGAGCAGGTCCGCGATGATGCCGTCCTTGTCAGTCGTCCAGACACTGCCATCGCGGCGCAGGAAGGATGCCCCGGCGCTCTCCTCCCCGCCGAACCCGATCGACCCGTCGACCAGCCCGTCCACGAACCACTTGAAGCCGACCGGCACCTCGACGAGTCGCCGACCGAGGTCTGCCACGACCCGATCGATCATCGACGACGAGACGAGCGTCTTGCCGACGCCGACCTCGCGTCCCCACTCCCGCGCCCCGCCGAACAGGTAGGAGATCGCCACCGACAGCACGTGGTTGGGGTTGAGCAGGCCGTCGCCCGGAGTCACGACGCCGTGGCGGTCGGCATCGGCATCGTTACCGAGCGCGATGTCGAACCGATCGCGGAGGTCGACCAGCCGCGCCATCGCATGGGGCGACGACGGATCCATCCGGATCTTCCCGTCCCAGTCGGCGGTCATGAACCCGAAGGTCGGATCGACGGTGTCGTTCGTGACCGTCAGATCGAGCCGGTAGCGGTCGCGGATGGCCGTCCAATAGGCGACCGACGCACCGCCCATCGGGTCGACGCCGATGCGGAGGCCTGACGCGCGGATCGCGTCCATGTCGATCACGGACGGCAGATCGTCGACGTAGCGCCCCAGGAAGTCGTATCGACCGACCCGCCCGGCGATCTCGTCGTCAGTGGCTCGCGCGATCCCATCCACGCCATCGGGACCGGCAGTTTCGAGGAGCCGATTCGCCTCGTCCTGGATCCAGCGCGTCACGTCGGTGTCGGCAGGGCCGCCGTTCGGCGGGTTGTACTTGAAGCCGCCATCGTCCGGCGGGTTGTGCGACGGCGTCACGACGATCCCGTCCGCCAGGTGCCGCCAGCTGTCCTTCGGCCGGTTGGCGACGAGGATGGCGTGCGAAACGGCGGGGGTCGGCGTGTACCCGTCGGCCTCGTCGATGCGGACATCGACGCCGCGGGCGACCAGCACACGTAGTGCGGTCGACGTCGCCGGCTCTGAGAGCGCGTGCGTGTCGCGGCCGAGGAAGAGCGGACCACTGTAGCCGCGCCCGACGCGATACCGGACGATCGCCTCGGTCGTGGCCAGGATGTGCGCCTCGTTGAAGGCGGATCGGAACGACGAGCCGCGATGGCCCGATGTGCCGAAGGTCACCCGCTGGGACGGATCGGCGGGATCCGGGCGCCGCTCGTAGTACGCCCGGATCAGCGCGTCGATATCGACCAGGGTCGCCGGATCGGCGGGCCGGCCCGCCCGTTCGCTCAGGACCACGGCCGCATGATGTCACGCCTGGGGCTCAGGGCGGGCGACCGACGAGCGGTTCCCATCCGCACCACCCTGCACGCCACAAGACCCCTGAAGTGTTGCCAAAACCGTGACTGACTAGTACGGTCGGGGACCCTTACGAGGCGGTCGGGGACCCGTACGAGGCAGGACGAGATGGACCAGAACGACGACACCACCTTCCCGGAGACCAGGAACATGAACGGCAGGGTAGGACGCGGGACGACGGGGTCGGCCGGCTCCACCGGCTCGGATCAGCCCGTCACGGAGCACGCGCCCGAGGGGATCGGCGCAGGTCTGCGTCCTGGCTTCCTGGCCGAGCTCGCCGTGGCGATGCGCTCGACCGCCGAGAAGGAGCGCGAGCGGATCTCCGAGCGGGTGTCCGAGGATGCCGCCGCTCACATCGACAAGGTCCGGGCCCGTGCCGCCATCGAGACGGACGAGCTCAAGCGGCTTGCCGAGGAGGACGTCCAGCACATCGAGGAGTGGTCGGCCGCCGAGATGGAGCGCATCCGCAGCGAGGCCGACAAGAAGATCGAGGATCGACGCGCGAGCCTCGAGGAGTACCTCAAGCAGCACGACACGATCATCGACACCGAGATCGACGGCGTGAACGCGGCCGTCCGCGACTATGGCACCACGCTCGACCGGTTCTTCGCCGAGTTGTCCGAAGCCGGCGACCCGGCGGCCATCGTCGCCCGGGCCGAGGCGCTGCCCGCGCCGCCAGACCTCGACCTCGTCCGTGCCGAGGCTCGCGCCCGGGCGGTCGCGCTGTTCACCGACCGTGACGACGAGGAGACGGTCGCCGTTTCGGCGGATACGTCGGAGACCATGGCCATCGCCGAGGCGCCCCAGAGCGATCCAGCCGTCGCTGCGTCCGCCGACGCCGGCTCGATGGGCGAGACGGTGACGGTGGCGTCGGAGGAGGCGACCGCGACGGCGGAGATCGCCGGGTCCGAGGCGGCCGTCGAGACCGAGACCGCGGTACCCGTCATGAGCGAGGCCCAGCCCGTCCCGGTCATGGATCCCGAGGCCACGGCCGATCAGACGTGGCCGGCCCCGGCGGAGGAGCCCGAGCCGGTGGAGGTCGCGGCGACGGTCGACAACACCAGCGCCGCGGTGCGTCTGCTCCGCTCGGTCGCGCCGTGGACCGCGCCCACCCACAGCGGGTCGGAGGACCGCGACAACGAGTGACCGCCTCGCCCGGTAGGGCGGGTCCCCGAGGGATCGACGGCCGCGCCGCATCAACGGCGCGGCCGCTCTATACTCCGCACGCCTCGTCCACCGCGCCCCGCGTCAGCGATCGGCGCCTGCCACGGACGACCGCGCCGCGGTGGCCTTAGCTCAACCGGCAGAGCATCGGATTGTGGCTCCGAAGGTTATGGGTTCGAGCCCCATAGGCCACCCCAACACCCCTGTCTCGAACGTCGCCGGCGGCGGACGGCTCGGGCGGAGGCGCCGTGCCCCGGCTCCTCGTCAGGCGGCGGCGCTGCGCGTGTCGCTGGGCTGCTCGATCACGGCGCGTTCGGCGCCATGCTCGGCGACGACCCGCGCCGCTTTGCCGTGGATCCATGCCCGCTCGATCTCGATGGATCGCCAGCCGTCGGGCAGGACGACCGGGCGGGCCGGCCAGCTCTTCGGGTCGCCCGGCCCGAGCCGGATGGCCGGCAGGCCGAACATGAGGCCCATCAGGAAGCCGCCGAGGTTGGCGAAGAACGGGCCCGCCCGCGGCTTATCGGGGAACATGGTCGGCAAGTACTCGAACGTCTGGAGGAAGCGACCCCCGACGAGCGCGGCGTAGCCCTCCTCGTACATGCGCAGCGCGAGGCGCCGATCGCCCCGCCACGCCGCCCATACGCCGTACAGCGCGGAGAGCATCGGGCTGCCCAGGTAGCCCGGCGCGAGATCGAGGTAGTAGTCGAGCGTGGCGCGCTCGACCTCGGGCGACAGCTCCGCCCAAACGGGGTACAGCGCGGCGAGCGGGCCCGGGGTCGCGCCCTTCTCCTCATTGGGATGGAACCCGTCGTGGCTCATGATCGCGCCAAGGTCGCGGCTCGGGGTGACGTCGAGCCCCGCGTCGACCTCATGCCACGCATCACTGATCGGGTGACCGAGGCGTTGGGCGCAATCGATCGCGCGACGGAGGACCGCCTTGGCCGACAGCACGGTGAAGGCGTCGTTGTCGGTCGCCTGCTCACGCTCCGCGATGCCCATCGTCTGACGGAACTCGAAGCCCCGAGCGGATGGCGTGACCCGGCTGGTGATCCAGTCCGCGACGCCGTACAGGATCCGTGAGGCGTTCTCGGCGAGGAACCGCTGGTCGCCGCTGGCATCGGCGAACTCGGCGAAGGCGCGCGCGATGTCCAGCGTGGCGTGGTCCTCGTGCCACGATGCCCGCCCGCCGCCTGGCGCGGTCTCTTCCCCGTGGAGGGGGCCACTTTCCCATGGGAACTGGAGCCCGCGCCGGCCGAGCAGCTTCGCGTTCCTCCCCGCGGCGGCCATCGTGTCGACCCGGAACCCGAGGAGGTTGCGCGCCGCGTCCGGCTGGGAGAACAGGAGCGCGGGGACGCTGAACGTCTCGACGTCCCACATGACGTGGCCGTAGTAGTAGTGGTAGTCGTGCCACTGGGCCAGACCGAAGATCGAGGTGCTGGCCGGCGCCGACGGATGCACCGACGAGTTCAGGTAGTAGAACGCCGCGTCGGCCAAGGCCTGCCAGCGATCGTCGCGGCCATCGATGTGGACGCGCCCCTTCCAGAGCGCATCCCACTCGACGTGGTTCTCCTCCCGCAGCGCGTCGAAGCCGTCCGCCTTGGCTCGCGCCGCGAACCGGACGGCCGCCCGGTCCGGGTCGTGATGCAGGGCGTCGGGGACGAGACTGGCGATCTGCCGCAGCCGATAGGGGCGACCAGCCTGGGCTCGAAGGCGGTAGTCGGTCGCCAGCGCGCCCTGCGCGCCCCAGTCCGGTCGGGTTCTCTCCGCCCGGGCTGAACCCCGGAACTCGGTCACGTAGGCGACGCCGCACCGTGCCCGGCCACCGAACGAGACCCAGCGCATCGAGCCATCGGCGGCCTCCTCCTCGCGGCCCGGCGGGTCGTGATGCTTGTCCTCCATCTCGCCCTGGATGCCGTCGGGGTCGACCTTCGCGCGGAGCGTGAGCTCGCAGGCCCGGTCGACACGCACGGCGACCTCCTGCAGGACGAGCGTGGGCTGTTTGCGGCTACAGAACGTCAGGACCTCGACCTCGGCGGTCACGGCGTTCGCCCGGAAGGTGAACCGCGTCGTGACTTCGCCGGTCGCGAAGTCGTAGCGCTGATCCACGAACGCGGCCTGCTGTGGGGCGAGGGTCAGCCAGGCGCCATCGATCCCGAGATCGCCGGCCAGGGGATAGGGCGTCCGGGCGTTGGCCTCGATCAACAGCGCCGGATGCAGGCCGGCGAAGCCGTTCAGGATCGAGATCCCTGACAGCAGCGGGATATCGAGCAGTCGCAGACCGACCAGGCCGTTGGAGACATACGCCGGCAGTTCGTCGACCGAGGCGGTGGAGACAGGGGGTGGGCTGATCGGTGGGGACATGCGGGCTCACGATGCCGCAGCGCACGATGCGTCGCGGTTGCTGGCAGGTCGGCTGGCCTTGCAGATGCGAACACCGTCGCTGGCTGGCACGCGCCTGCGAGGCTCCGCCCGGCGGACGTTGGGTGCGAGGCACCCGGGCACCGGCACAGTCGCGACGATGACCGACAGCTCCGCCGCCTCCGACCTGCATATCGGCTACTCGCTGTCCTGTGAGGAGCATCGACCCACAGAGCTCGTGGAGTGGGCCCGTCGGGCCGAGGCGAGCGGCTTCGAATACGCCTCGATCTCCGACCACTTCCACCCGTGGCTCGAGGCGCAGGGCAACAGCCCGTTCGTGTGGAGCGTGCTCGGTGGCATCGCCACGGCCACCGACAGGCTCAAGGTCGGGACCGGCGTCACCTGTCCGACAGGACGCTACCACCCGGCGATCGTCGCCCAGGCCGCCGCCACGATGGCGTCGATGATGCCCGGTCGCTTCTTCCTCGGTGTGGGGACCGGCGAGAACCTCAACGAGCACATCATCGGAGACCGCTGGCCGCGCTACGCGGTGCGTGCCGCGATGCTCGAGGAGGCGGTCGGCATCATCCGGATGCTGTGGACCGGCGGCACGCATTCGTTCTCTGGCGAGTACTTCACGGTGGAGAACGCGCGGATCTACACGCTGCCCGAGGAACCGCCACCGATCGTCGTGGCCGCCTCCGGACCGAAGTCCGCGGCCCTGGCCGGTCGGATCGGGGACGGGCTGATCAGCGCAGCGCCGGATGCCAGCGTCGTGGAGGGGTTCGCGGCCGAGGACGACCGCGGCGCGCCGGACCGCCCGCGCTATCTCCAGGTGAACGTGTGCTACGACGAGGACGAGACCGCCGCCCGGCGCATGGCCCGTGAGATCTGCGGGAACGTCGCGCTGCAAGGGGAGCTCGGCAACCAGCTGCCGATGCCGGCGCACTACGAGCAGGCCATCCAGGGGCTGACCGAGGACGACGTCGCCCAGGTGATCCTGTCCAGTCGCGACCCCGAGGCCCATGTCGCCAAGATCCGGGAGGGACAGGCGGCCGGCTACGACCACATGCACGTGTACCAGGTCGGTCCGAACCAGGACGCCTTCTTCCGCTTCTACGAGCGCGAGGTCCTACCCAGGCTCCGGTAGGGACGGACGCCGACTCGCGGTGGCTCGACTGCGAGGCGCACGCCACGCGCGATCAGCCTGTGACCCGCGCCGTTGCATCCGGCCGCGCCGGACGCTTGCGGTCCACGCTCGACGAGCCCCAGGCGACGTCGAGCGGAGCGGCGGAACGACGGCGGACCGGCAGCACGCGCTCAGGGCGATGCCCCTGAGCCCGCTGCCCGTCGCCGGCGCGGCGCTACGCGGTCGAGGCCCGCAGGATCGCGGCGATCGCGGCGGCCGCGCCGCGCCGATGCAGGACCCGGAAGCTCTTGCCGTCGAGGCGGTTGTACTGCTCGAAGAACGCCTCGATCTCCGCCAACAGCGCGCGACTGACGTCGGTCAGCTCCCGAACCTCGCGGTGAGTGGCGGATTCCTCGGCGACACCGATGAGGCGGTCGTTCCGAACCAGCCCACCCTCCTTCTCGCGCTGTTCCGCCTCGAGCAGGCCGATGAGCCGAACGTCGACCAGGCACCCGGTCGGGAGCGGCGCATCGGTCAGGACCAGCACGTCCAGCGGGTCGCCGTCGTCGGCGCCGGTGCCAGGGACGAAGCCGAAGTCGAATGGGAAGGCCATCCCGGTCGGCAGCACGTGGCTCAAGCGGAAGCGGCCACGCTCCGGATCGAACTTCAGCTTGTTCTGGCTGCCCTTCGAGGTCTCGATGACGACCTCGACGCTGCCGCGGGCCTTCGTCACGCCATCGTCCCTACCGTTCCACGGGCAGGGCCGCCTCGCCCACGGCGCGGAGATCGGTGACCGTCCGGGCGATGCGCGCCGGTCGATCCGCGAAGACGACGACGTTGAAGCGATCGGGTTGGTCCAGCGCCCCGGCGCTCGGGACGACGAGCCCGTCGCAGGATCCCGCGTGACGGAGGGCCTGGGCGATCTTCTGGGTCCTGTCCCGGTCAAGGATCCACGCGAGGTCATCGGGCAGCTCGAGCGCCGCCCGGACCGCTTCGTCGCGCAGGTCGACGACGAGCGGGACGCGAACGACCAACTCGAAGAGCCGGAATCGATCAACGAGATCTTCGGGATGACGCCCCGACTCGATGAGGGCAAGGGCGGGGTCGCCGCTGAGATACACCGTGGGCTCGCCCTCGACGTTCCATCGGTTGGGTTTGTCGGAGATCAGGTCGAGACTGGAGTCCGCCGGTTGATCGGGACCGCGACAGACGAACCCCTGGGTCCGCAGGGGACCAGCCAGGCTCTCAGGCACCGCGCTACGTCTCCTGAGCGACCGTCTGGGGTGGCATCGTCATCGATCCGCCTGCATGCGACGGGAGCCTGCGCTGTCCCGGGTATCGCTTTCCAGTCGACTCGCGTCGACGCCGCTATCGGGGCCGTTGCAGTGCACCGCGCGGTGGCCGACCTCACCGAGGCGCACAAGAGCGCACCGGACTGCTCGGTACCGACGTGCCGCGTCGCCGGGACCATCGCGCGGGGGACGCAGCAGCCGGCGCCACCTACGGTGATCGGCGATGCCCGCTCATCCCCGTCCAGCCGCGCGCACGCCGGTCGGCCTCGCGGCGCTGCTCCTGATCACCTCGTCCATCGCGCTGGCCCATCCGGCCGCCGCCCGGGCGTGGGACGAGAACGCCTACAGCTCGGCATCCGAGCGGCAGCTCGTCTCGCTGACCAACCGCAGCCGCGCGTCGGCCGGCCGTCGCGCGCTCAAGATCGACAGCACCCTCACCCAGGTGGCCCGGTGGCGCAGCAAGGACATGATCGAGCGCGACTACTTCAGCCACGACATCCCAGGCTACGGGGACGTCTTCAAGCGACTCGATTCGAAAGGCTACTGCTACCGGACGGCCGGCGAGAACATCGGCTGGAACACGTACCCGGACGATGACGCGACAGCCGCCATCCACGAGATGTTCATGGACTCCTCCGGCCACCGGAAGAACATCCTCGAGAAGGATTGGGAGGCCATCGGCGTCGGGGCATACAAGGGTCCGGGTAACAAGAAGATGTGGACCGTTCTGTTCGCCGACCGCTGTGGTGGGACGTCGAAGGCCACACCCAAGCCGAAGCCGAAGCCCAAGCCGACGGCCCAGACACGACCCAGGGCCACGCCTCGACCGGCGCCGCGGTCCACGCCCAAGCCGACCCCGAAGCCGACGCCCAGCCCCACGCCCAGTCCCACGCCGAGCCCGACGCCGCCGCCGACCGCGACGCCACCGCTGCCGACCCCGCCTCGACCCGACGATGTCGACCCGATCGGGCCATCGCGTCTCGCCACGACCGGCACGGGCCTCCGCGTCGTCGCCAGGGCTGAAGCGGGCAGCCTCCTCGATTCGATCGTCGCCGGCGTCACGGGCGCCTATTTCGGGGCATGACCGTCTCGTCGGGTACTAGCGGCGGGCGGACCATCGGGCGACTGCCGCGCACCGCACCGCAGCCCTACGGTGTCCTCCGGACCACACCCGATCCGCAGAGGCCACGGATGACCGCGCTCCTGACCCGACTCCTCGACGCGCCGGACAACGGCAGCCGCGATGGGATCATCCTCGAGGCTCGAGACCTGACCAAGGAGTACCCGCTCGGGGAGACGACCGTCCAGGCCCTCCGTGGCGTGTCGCTGACGGTCGGTGCCGGTGAGTTCGTGGCGCTCATGGGTCCGTCCGGGAGCGGCAAGAGCACCCTGCTCCAGCTGCTCGGCGGCCTCGATCGGCCGACCAGCGGCGAGGTCGTCCTCGAAGGGGAGCTCGTCAGCGAGCTGTCGGA
>DATBMM010000190.1:0-1692 GCA_036554825.1 Candidatus Limnocylindrales bacterium | reverse complement strand
CCGGACACGGATCAGCGCCGATGCGGGGGACGCGACCGCACCGGCGCCTGATACGGATACGGGGATCACATCGATCCGGATGACTCGGATCCGGCCATCCGATGGTACCGTCCGGCATGGAGATGCCCGTACCCCGTCGCTACACGACCGATGCCATCGTGCTGTCGCGCTTCGACCTCGGCGAGGCGGACCGGGTGCTGACCCTCATCACCCCGGCGGGCGGCAAGCTGAAGGCCATCGCCAAGGGCATCCGCAAGCCGACGTCGCGCATCGGCGGCAGCCTCGAACCGTTCGCCGAGCTGACCGTGGCGCTGGCACGGGGCCGGACCTTCGACGTCGTGACCCAGGTGAGCGTCGGCCATGCCTGGCTCAGGTTGCGCGACGATCTCGAGAGCGCCGCGACGGCCTGGTACCTGGCGGAACTGGCCGATCGCAGTCTCGAGGAGCGGCACGCGGCGGAGCCGCTGTATGCCCTCCTCCGTCGGGCCTACGAGCTGCTCGACGCGGGGATGGCTCCTGGCCGGGTCGCCCGCTGGTTCGAGATGCATCTGCTGGACGAGCTCGGCGTGCGTCCAGAGGTCGATCGTTGCGTCGAGTGCGACCGGGTGCTCGAGTCGGACGAGCGCTTTCGCTGGGTGCCGCCGCTCGGCGGGGTGGTCTGTGAGCGCTGTCCGGGACCGCCGCACGACCGGACGAACCTCGGCCTCGAGGCCCTCAAGGTGCTGAAGGCCTACCAGCGGCTCGATGTCGAAGCGCTCGCCGGTCTGCGACTCGCCCGTGCGGTGGAGGGCGAGGTCGAGACCGCCCTGCGCGACTTCGTCCGCCACGTCCTGGAGCGCGAGGCCCGTTCACTGGCATTCCTTGATGAGGTCCGCGCGGCGACCTGACAGCGCCGGCTGCGCTCCGGACGGCCCGGGGACGGGGCTTGGAGAAGACCCGAGACCAGGACCCTGGTACCAGGACCGCCGGTGCATCCGCGCCACAGCAACGCGCGGCCGCCTATTGCCGTCCGGTGGGGTTCGCGGCAGTCCGGGTCGGAGCAGGACCGTCTTCGTGATGCCGATCTGACACCTGCGATGACCGATTCGTACTAGACCGCAAGGCTTCGCGCTGCCATGATGCGCTACGACTTCATCCGAGTCATGCCAGGGGGATCCCGAGGCAGACTCACCTAGAACCGGGGCTCGGACCCGGGTACCAGGAGGTCTCGATGCGGGGGTTCGGACAGCGACGCACGCGCCTGTCGATGCGGTCGGCAGCCGCGATCGGCGCCGGCGTCCTTCTTCTCACGGCGCTGATCGCGCCGACCACGATGGCCGCGGCGCCGAACTCGGGTTCGGCCACGGTCGACGGTGCCACGGGCGATTGGTCGCTCGGCGCCGACTTCTTCGCCGACATGGCGGACGCGGGCCGGGACGATGTCCCCGTTCGCGCCAAGCTCTATCTCAAGTACGACTGCGAGACGGAGACCCTGTTCGCGCTCGTCCTCTCCGAGGGCGACGAGAAGGTGCGCCAGGATCGACCGGACGAGGCATACATCGCCATCGATGGCGAGAAGGTCATCGAGGAAGGCGAGTCCTTCGCGTGGGTGAACGGCGACGGCACGCTGGCCGACGGCTTCGAGGGCTCCGCTGAGCTCGAGCCCGGCAGTTACACGCTCCGTGCCCATGTCCTCGTCGCCGACGACAGCGC
>DATBMM010000078.1:0-17188 GCA_036554825.1 Candidatus Limnocylindrales bacterium | reverse complement strand
AAGGCGAACGCCGACCGTCCGCCGGGCTCGGCCGGCGATCGTCCCTGCGCAGCCGGGCCCGCCGCGCCCGCCTGCTGAGGCCGTGCCCCCGTCCGCGACGCGCCTATCGACCTCGTCCGACGCTCCCGAGGACGTGGACCTCTCGGTCGACCTGGGACGAGGCCTCGTCCTGCCCAACCCGATCATGGTCGCGTCAGGGACGTTCGGGTACGGGATCGAGTATGGCGACGTGGTCGATGTCGACCGGCTCGGTGCCATCTGCTGCAAGGGCACGACGCTCAAGCCGCGTATCGGCAACCCGACACCGCGCGTGACCGAGACGCCGGGCGGGATGCTCAACTCGATCGGTCTCCAGAACCCGGGCGTCGACGCCGTGGTCGAGAAGTACGCCGCGACCTGGGCCGACTGGGCGGTGCCGGTCATCGTCAACGTGGCCGGCGAGTCGGTCGCCGACTACGTCCAGGTCACGCGGCGGCTCGACGGCGTGCCCGGCATCGCCGGCATCGAGCTCAACATCTCCTGCCCGAACGTCGGTCGCGGCGGGCTCCAGTTCGCCATCGACGCCGACGCCGCCGGCGAGGTGACCGCCGCGGTCCGCCGCGTGACCGACCTGCCGCTCCTCGTGAAGCTCTCGCCGAACGTCGCCGACATCCGGCCCATCGCGCGGGCCATCGCCGACGCCGGTGCGGACGCGCTGACCGCGATCAACACGCTGTCCGGCATCGCCGTCGCCCCGGATCGGGCCAAGCCACTGCTCGGCAACATCTATGGCGGACTGAGCGGACCGGCCGTGAAACCGGTCGCGCTGCGAGTCGTCTATGAAGCGGCGCAGACCGTGCGCATCCCGGTGGTGGCCATCGGCGGCGTGACGGAGCTCGCCGACGTGCTCGACTACCTTGCCGTCGGAGCGGTCGCGGTGCAGGTCGGGACGGCGATCTTCGCCGATCCGCTGTTGCCCGTCCGGCTGGTCGGCGAGCTCGCCGCCGAGTGCCGGCGGGTGGGTGCCGGCTCGTATCGCGAGCTCATCGGGTCAGCCCTGCCGAAGCGCGCGGCGACGCCATCCGCCAAGGGGGTCGAATACCGGCCATGAACCGTCTCGGACGACCCTGTCCCGGGCTCGGTCCGGAACGACGCACCGGGTGTCGGCCGTGGCCGCGACCGGCGCGGTGGCCAGCGGACCTACACTTGGGCGCGTGACGACGATCAAGCCCGCGGTCGACCTGGCCGCCCGCGCCGCCGTCGCGGCACGGACCGAGGAGCTGTTCCGGTCCTCGGGCGCCCTTCGCGAGGGGCACTTCCAGCTCAAGAGCGGTCGCCACGGTGACGCCTATCTCGAGAAGTTCGCGGTCCTGTCCGACCCTGCGGCGACCAGCGAGCTGTGTGGCTACTGGGCTGCCCGGATCCGTGGGCTCGCCGGGCCGGACGACCGGTTGCCGATCGATCTCGTCGCCGGCCCGACGACGGGCGGCGTGATCCTCGCCTTCGAGACGGCTCGCCAGCTCGGGACCCTCGGCATCTTCGCGGAAGAGGTCCGGGACGAGGTCGGCGGCACGCGCCGGGAGTTCCGGCGCGGGTTCTCGATCCTGCCCGGCGAGCGCGTGCTCCTCGTCGACGACATCCTGACCACCGGTGGGTCGCTCCTGGCGATGATCCCGGCGGTCGAGGCGCTCGGGGGCGAGATCGTCGAGTGCGTCGTGCTGGTCGATCGCAGCGGGGGCCGCGAGACGCTCACGTCGCCGACGACCGGCCGCTCGTATCCGCTCCGGGCCCTATGGCGACTCGACCTGCCCACGTATGAACCCGGTGAGGGGGCCTGTCCTCGCTGCGCCGCCGGCGACCCGCTCCAGGTCCCGGGGAGCACCGGTACAGTCGCTGGCGCACCCGTCGGCACCTGACCGGTGGACCGCCGGACCCGGATCCTGTTCGCAGGGCTGCTCGTCGCCATCGTCGTGGCCACGGTCGTCACCGCGCTCGTCCTGAGCGAACCCCCGACCGAGGTCAACCCCTCGCCATCAGGGCAGCTCCAGGAGATGGTCGGCGTCGTCGTCGCGGTCGAGAGCGAGGGCCTCGCCGACGTCCAGGGCTTCACCCTGCGCCGATCGGGCGGCGAGCTCGTCGAGTTCAGCCTCGACGCTCTCGAGAACGGGACGGAGTTCCCGCCGGGTCACCTGTCCGAGCACCAGGCGACCGCGGAGCCGGTCAGGGTCTGGTTCCGAACAGAGAGCGGCGAGATGTTCGCGATCCGCCTGGAGGACGCACCGGTCTGATCGGCTCACTGCTGGGCCGAGCCGGCCTGGGTCACTCGACGGCCGCGATCGCCGCCTCGAGCTCCTCGTCGCTGAAGATCAGCATGAACGAGCCTCGCACCACGCCCTCCCGGTCGACGACGAAGACCCACGGCTCGGTCGGCAGCTTCCACTCGTTGGTGACTGCTGCCGGGGTCAACTGATCGTTGGTCAGGACCGGCTGGAGCTGGCCGTCGACCTCCTGGAGCTGGTAGGGCTCGACGTTGATGAAGGTGACGTCCGGATGGCGCTCGACGAACGGCTTGAGCCGATCCAACGTCGGCCCGCACTGCTGGCTCACGCAGAACTTCGGGGTCGCGAAGGCGACGACGAAGGGCGTCTTCGCCGCGACGGCTTGCGCGATCGAGGTCTCGTAGAACGCCGGGACGGGGTCGTCGTCGGTAGAGATCTTCGCGATGTCGCCGCCGACGTCGGCGAGGGTCGGGCTGACCGACGCGGGCGCCTTGTCGCCGATCGACACGACGCTGGTGTCGAGCTGCACGTCCTGGACGACCCGGATCGTCTCCGCGCTGCCGCCGGCCGGCGTCAGCGCGAACTCGATGCCATAGGTCCCAGCCGTCGGCAGCGCGATGTCGATGACGTACACCCCGACGCGTGGCTCGATGGCCCAGATGAACGTCGCGGGTCCCTGGGCGACCGGGTTCGCGGCATCCACCCCGAGGTCGAAGAACTTCACGTCGACCGCCAGGTCGGGTTTCGCGGCGGGGACGTTCTGCTTGTCGAGGAACGAGAACATGAGCCGGGTCCCGTCGCACGTCACGGTGCCCGATGGATTGATCACCTGCGGGAACAGGGACGGCGACTGCGACGTGACGTCCCAACCCTCCGGCGTCTCGGCCGGCGCCGGGGATTCCGTGCACGCCTCGCCCGGGGCGCGAGACGCCTGCCCGCCCGGACCGCAGGCGGCGGCGACCAGGAGCAGGGCGCCAAGGAGCACGGCGCGGATGACTCGGGTCACGGCCGAAGGGTAGCCCAGCCGGACGTTCCGGGCCCTGGATGCCGCCCGCGCTAGAATGCATGCCCGAGCGTCCCGTCCCCAGCCCGCGCCCGGACCCCGTGACTGCGCCCCCAGGAGACCCGTTGACCCGCTTCCAGAAGCTCGCCGGGCTGACGCTCGGGACGGCACTGCTGCTTGTCACGATCGGCGTGATCGTCCGGGCCACCGATTCCGGTCTCGGCTGTCCGGATTGGCCGCTGTGCCACGGCCGGCTCATCCCACCGCTGGATGACGCCAAGGCCTGGATCGAATGGGTCCACCGGAGCGTAGCCGCGCTGATCGGCTTCGAGATCCTCGGCTTGGCGATCCTCGCCTGGTTCGACCACCGCGATCGGCGCTCGTTGCTGTGGCCGTCCATCGGCGCCGTCGGCCTGGTCGGGTTCCAGGCCTGGCTGGGGCGCGAGACCGTCCGTCTCGGCAACAGCGGCGAGTCGGTGACGGCGCACTTGGCGGCCGCCATGCTGCTCGTCGCGCTGCTTGTCTACGTCTCCGTGCGCGCCGGCGTCCCGGACCGTTCGGGCGGAAGCGGGGTCGGAACGAGCCAGCGGTTCACCCTCCTGGCGGCCTTCGCGACGCTCGCGACGTTCGCCTTGCTGTTGTTCGGGTCGCACGTGACCGCGACCGATTCGGCGCTCGTGTTCCCGGACTGGCCGTTGATGAACGGCTCGCTGGTCCCGCCGCTGACCGACGTGACCGTCGAACACGTCCTGCATCGGTGGGTGGCCGGCGTCGTCGCGGCCATCGTCGTTGCGGTCGCCGTCGTCGCCTGGCGCAGCCGCCGGGACGACCCGACGCTGGTCCGGCTGGCGGTCGGGGCAGCGTCCTTGTTCGCGATCCAGATCGTCGTCGGCGGACTCCAGGTCATCACGCGCTTGTCGGCGTGGACGCAGACCCTCCACCTCGCGCTCGGAGCGGTCATCTTCGCGATGCTGGTCGGCTTGACGGTCGCCAGCTTCTACGCGTCCCGCGGGGTGTTCGCCCCGACCGGCGACGGCGGCCCGAGCGGGTCCCGCTCCGGTCCCTCCCCGACGACGGCGGACCGGGTGCGCGCATACATCGCGTTGACCAAGCCGCGGATCATCGAGCTGCTGCTGGTCACGACCGTGCCGGCCATGGTGCTCGCTACCCGCTGGGTGCCGGGCCTCGACTGGGGCGACTGGGCCTGGACGGTCGTCTGGACGCTCGTGGGAGGCACGCTCGCCGCGGGCAGCGCCAACGCCATCAACTGCTACCTCGATCGCGACATCGACTCGTTGATGGCCCGCACGCGGCGCCGGCCGCTGCCAGCCCACCAGGTCGAGCCGCACGACGCCGTCGTGTTCGGGATCGTCCTCGGCGTGGTCTCGTTCGGCCTGATGGCGTGGACGATCAACCTGCTGGCGGCCTTCCTGACGTTGCTCGCCATCGCGTTCTACGTCGTGGTCTACACGATGCTGCTCAAGCGCTCCACGCCCCAGAACATCGTCATCGGTGGGGCCGCCGGGGCGCTGCCACCGGTGATCGGCTGGGCGGCGGTCACGGGCGACATCGGGGTCCCGGCGCTCATCCTCTTCGCGCTGGTCTTCTACTGGACCCCGCCGCACTTCTGGGCGCTCTCGCTGCGCATCCGCAAGGACTATGCCGCAGCCGGCGTGCCGATGCTCCCGGTCGTCCGCGGGATCCCGGAGACGACTCGCCAGATCGCGTTGTACACGCTCCTCATGGTGGCCATCTCGCTGGTGCTCTGGCCGGTCGCGCGGATGGGCGTCGTCTACCTGGGTGCGGCAGTGGGCCTGGGGGCCGTGTTCATCTGGCAGGCGATCGGGTTGTGGCGGCGCGGGTCCTCCGAGGAGGCGTCCACGCAGGGCGCGATCCGCTTGTACAAGTACTCGATCAGCTACCTGTCCCTGCTGTTCCTGGCCATCGCGGTCGACGCGCTCGTCCTCCTCCCATAGGGTCACCCGGCTCCCACCGTAACGGCGACGCCATGCGCTCGACACCGTGCGCGACATCCGGCGTGGCGTGCGTCCTGTCACCATGCGGCCCATGCACATCACCTTCCTCGGCGGCGCCACCACCGTCACGGGCTCGATGTTCCTGATCGAGACCGACCGCGCCAAGGTGCTGGTCGACTGCGGGATGTTCCAGGGCAGCCCGAACGAGGCGATCCGCAATCGGGTGCCGTTCGGCTTCGATGCGGCCGAGCTCGACACCGTCCTGCTGACCCACGCCCATCTCGACCATTGCGGTCGATTGCCGCTGCTCGTGAAGGGCGGTTACGACGGCACGATCCACGCCACGGCCGGGACCTGCGAGCTCGCCTCGCTGGTCCTGCTCGACTCGGGCCACCTGCACGAGGAGTTCGCCAAGCGCGAGGCTCGCTGGGAGAAGCGTCACCCCGATGAGGTCGAGGCCGACGATCGCCAGGAGGCCGAGGCCTACCAGGCGGCGGTGGACCTGGCGGCCGCCGGCGGCTCGGAGGAGGGCGCGGTCGAGACGACGGACGCTCCGCGCCCGTCGGTCGCGGCGGCGACGGCACTGGCCGAGACCGCTGCGACGACCACCCCCGAGGCGCGTACCGCCGAGCCGTGGCACCCATCCGACGACGGGGTCGGCACGGGCGAGCACTTCGCGACGACGATCGAACCGGATCGGCGGCAGACCGTGCCGGCTGCCGACCCCGAGGTCGAGCTCCGGAGCCAGCCGCCCACGCTCGACATCGACCTCGACGAGCCGCTGTACACGGTCAAGGATGCTGAGCGGGCGGTCGGGCATTTCCGACCGATCGAGTACGACGAGGAGCGCGAAGTCGCGCCGGGCGTCTGGGCGACCTTCGTCGACGCCGGCCACATCCTCGGCTCGGCGATCATCCGATTGCGCGTCCAGGAGGGTGGCGAGGAGCGCGTCATCGTGTGTTCGGGCGACCTCGGCCGTCCCGATACGCCGATCATCCGTGACCCGACCTACCTCACCGATGCGGACTATGTCCTGGTCGAGTCCACGTACGGCGGACGCGAGCACGAACCCCAGGAGGAGGCGATCCGGATCCTCGCCGAGACCGTTCGCCTGGTGGCCGACGCCGGCGGTGTCCTGCTCGTGCCGTCGTTCGCCATCGGGCGGACGCAGGAGGTCGTGTGGGAGCTCGATCGGCTCATCGACCGCGGCGAGATCCCGTTGCTGCCCCTGTACCTGGACTCGCCGATGGCGACCAAGGCCAGCGGCATCTATCGGCGCTACAGCGAGTACTTCGACGAGGAAACCGCGGCGCTGCTGCGGGACGGCGACACGCCGCTGGACTACCCGGCCCAGATCGTCACGAACACGCCGAAGGAGTCGCAGGCCATCCAGTACGCCGAGCGGCCGTACATGATCGTCGCCTCCAACGGGATGCTGACCGGCGGGCGCGTCGTCGGTCACCTGCGCAACCTGATCGACGACCCGAACGCCACGCTCCTGTTCGTCGGGTACCAGGGCGAGGGGACGCTCGGGGCTCACCTGCAGGCCGGTGCGACGACCGTCCGGCTCGACGGGAAGCCGCGGCAGGTGCGCTGCCAGGTCCGCTCGATCGCGGGCTTCTCGGCACATGCCGATGAGAACGAGCTGCTCGACTGGATCGGTCGGTTCGGTAACGGCAAGGAGCGCGGCGATCCCGGGTTCCCGCGCACGGTCTTCCTCGTCCACGGCGACCCTGAGGCTCAGGCCGAGCTGGAGCCGAAGGTCCGCGCCCTCGGGATGGACACCCACGTGCCCCGCTGGCACGAGCGGGTGGCGCTGGAGTAGGGGTACCCGCCGGCGCAGGCAGGCACCCCGGTACTCCGGGACCAGGTGCCGAATCGCACCGGTTGTGGGGTCCGGGGTATTGCCTAGGACCCAGGTACCGGCTACCGTTCGTCTCGGCCTCATCCGGGGGGAGATCGGCCAAAGAGATGCCCGGTTGCGACACCGCAGCCGGGCATCGCCACGTCTGACGTGCGGCGCCTGTCAGCCCCGTCACCCGCGGATCCGCCCGCACGATCCGGTGCCCGCCGGGGCAGCCCTGTCCCACGCCTCGCGCCACCCGGGCCATCAGGCGGAACACGACAGGCAATAGACCGGGGAGGGCCCACGATCGGCCGACCGTCCGCCGCCGTGCTGGAGGTCAGCCCGTCCATGACCGCGCCCCTCGCGATCCCCGCGACGACCGAATCCTCGACCCTCTACTTCGGCCCGTGGTATCGCCGCTCGCCGTTCTTCGAGAAGACCCTCGAGGCCGGCTGCAGCGCGTACGACATCTACAACCACATGTATCTGCCGGGCTACTACGCCGACCCGGTCGAGGAGTACTGGGCGCTGCTCGAGGGCGTGACGCTCTGGGACGTCAGCGTCGAGCGCATCGTCGAGATCACGGGTCCCGACGCGAGCGCCTTCACGAATTCCCTCACCTGTCGCGACCTGACCAAGTGCGCCGTCGGGCAGGGCAAGTACGTGCTCATCACGGCCGAGGACGGAGGCATCGTCAACGACCCCGTCCTGCTGCGCGTCGAGGAGGACCGCTGGTGGCTGGCCCTCGCGGATTCCGACGCCGGCCTGTGGGCCCGCGGCGTGGCGATCCACAGCGGCATGGACGTCACGGTCCGCGAGCCGGAGGTCTATCCCGTCCAGGTCCAGGGCCCCAAGTCCAAGGACACGCTGGTCTCGCTGTTCGGCCCCGAGGTGCTCGACATCAAGTACTACTGGACGCTCACGACCGAGGTCGATGGCATCCCCGTCGTCATCTCGCGGACCGGTTGGACGGGTGAGGTCGGCTACGAGATCTACCTGCGCGACCCGTCGCGCGGCGGCGAGCTGTGGGACCGCATCATGGAGGCGGGCAAGCCGCACGGGATCCGCCCGATCGCGCCGTGCGAGGCCCGCCGGATCGAGGCCGGCATCTTCAACTACGGCTCCGACATGACGATCAACGACACACCCTTCCACGTGATGGGCCTCGAGCGCCTCGTCGAACCTCAGGATGCCGACTACATCGGCAAGGCCGCCTTGGAGGAGATCCGGGTCAAGGGCGTCGACCGCAAGCTCGTCGGCATCGAGATGGAGGGCGACGCGCTGCCGTTCGAGCTGTCGCGCAAGTGCCGCGCGTTCCACGACGGGGAACACGTCGGCACGGTCACGGACCTGATCTGGTCGCCCCGGCTGGGACGCAACATCGGGTACGTGTGGGTGCCGATCGGCCTCGTCGGTCCCGGGACGCCGCTCGAGGTCGAGGCCCCGGATGGCGGTCGATGGCAGGCTCGCACCGCGTCGATCCCGTTCCTCGATCCGAAGAAGGACGTCCCCAAGTCATGACCACCACCCAGGGTCCGCTCACGCCGGACGAGATCGCGGCGGTCCGCAGACCGTACCGAGCCGCGTCGCTGCTGCCGGGTCGCGCCTATCACGACGCCGCGATCCACGACTTCGAACGGCGCGAGTGGTTCCGTCGCGACTGGATGCTGGTCGGCCGCGAGGAGGACGCCCCATCGGCGGGCACGTACTTCCTCGCCGAGATCGACGACGAACCGCTGCTCATCGCCCGCGGCCGGGACGGCGAGCTCCGCGCGTTCTACAACGTCTGTCGTCACCGCGGCACGGCCGTCGTGGAGGAGCCGTGCGGTCAGGCGGTGCGCTTCCAGTGCCCGTACCACTCCTGGATCTACGACCTGGAGGGCAGGCTCGTCCGGGCGAAGCACACCGAAGACCTCGACGACTTCGACATGGCGGACTTCGGGCTGGTGTCGGTCCGGATGGAGACGTGGCAGGGCTTCGTGTTCGTCTGCCTCTCCCCGGAGACGCCGCCGCTCGTGGAGTGGCTGGGCGATCTGCCGCCGCACCTGGCCCGGTTCGAGTTCGACCGACTGCGGGTCGCCCATACGGTGACCTACGAGGTCGACTCGAACTGGAAGTTCATCGCCGAGAACTACAGCGAGTGCTATCACTGCCCGGGCATCCACCCGCAGCTCAACAAGCTGACGCCCTACGACGTCGGCGGCGACTTCGCGCCGACCGGTCCGTGGCAGGGCGGCTGGATGGAGCTGGTCGACGACGCCGAGACCATGGCGGTCGATGGCGGCCACCGGAACGGGCGGCCGAGCATCCCGGGGATCACCCCGCTGGACGAGCGGCGCATCTACTACTACCTCGTCTGGCCGATGACCTTCCTGTCGATCCACCCGGACTACCTGCTGGTCCATCGACTGACCCCGGCGGGTCCCGGTCACACGCGCATCGTCTGCCAGTGGCTGTTCGAACCCGAGACGATCGCGGCGCCCGGCTTCGACCCCTCCGACGCGATCGCGTTCTGGGACCTCACCAACCGCCAGGACTGGCACGTCTGCGAGCTCCAGCAGCGGGGGACGGCATCGCAGAGTTGGTCGGCTGGCCGGTACTCCAACCAGGAGCCGAGCGTCCACGCGTTCGACCTGATGGCAGTCGACCGCTACGCCAACGACGGCGCGAACTCCCAGCGGACCGTTCGGCAGCGCTACGACGTGCCGCCGCCCAAGGACGGCGCGTCGGAGGTCTTCGAGGGCGACATCGCCGGCGTCCGGCTGCCACGCTCGACGCCGGCGCCGTCGACGCGGGCCGCGGCGCGCGCCAAGGCCGCCAGCCGGGGCTGAGCGTTCGCCCAGTCGACCCGGCTTAGGCCGACGATCCCTCTTCCGCGACCGGCTGGCGCCGGCCGGCATCGAACGCCCCCGCCCGCCAAGCGACGAAGATCGCGATGGCGGTCACGGCCACGACGATCGTCGAGATCGCGTTGATCTCGGGGGTCACGCCGAACTTGATGGCGCCGTAGATGTAGAGCGGTAGCGTCGATCCTCCGACCCCCGCGTTGAACGTGGTGACGACGTAGTCGTCGAAGCTCAGCGAGAACGCGAGCAGGGCGCCCGCCAGCACCGCCGGCGCGATGAGCGGCAGCGTCACATAGCGGAACGCCCCGAGCGCCGACGCGCCAAGGTCACGGGCCGCCTCCTCGAGCTGCGGGTCCATGTTCGCCGCCCGTGCCCGGACGACGACCGCGACGTAGGAGACGCAGAACGTGATGTGGGCGACCCAGAGCTGCGGGACGGATCCGTGCGCGTCGAAGAGCTGCAGGAAGAACAGCAGCAAGGACAGGCCCATGACGATCTCGGGCGTGACCATCGGGACGAGGAGCAGCGTCTCGGTGGCGCCCCGGCCGCGGAACCGGAGGCGCGCCAGGCCCAGCCCGAGCAGCGCGCCAAGGACCGTCGAGACCAGCACCGCCACCACCGCCACCTGGAGCGTCACCAGCAGCGAATCGAGGACCTCGTCATTGGCGAGCAGCCGCGGATACCAGTCGACGGTGAAGCCCTGCCACACGAGCCCACGTCGGGCGCGGTTGAACGAGAAGATGATGAGCACCACGATCGGCGCGAACAGGAACGCGTAGACGAGCAACGCGTAGCCGGTCAGCCAGCGGTTCCGCTCGCGGACCACGCTCAGTCGACCTCGCCGCGCTCAGTCGCCACCGACGACCTCCCGCCGCAGCGTGCGCAGCGCCAGCAGCGTCCCGCCCAGGGTCACGATCATCAGCACGAAGCCGAGCGCGGCGCCATACGGCCAATCGCGCCCGGCGAGGAACAGCTCCTGGATGTTCTTGGCGATCGTCGTGGTCTGGGGCCCGCCCAGCAGATCGGGCGTCACGAAGTCGCCGAGCGCGGGGATGAACGTCAGCAACGCTGCCGCGACGATGCCGGGCATGGTCAAAGGCAGCGTCACGTGCAGGAAGGCGCCGCGACCGGACGCGTACAGGTCGCGCCCGGCGGCGATGAGGTCCGGGTCGAGCCGGTCGATGGACACGAACAACGGGAGGATGGCGAACGGCAGGAAGCCATACGTCATGCCCAGGATCACCGAGATGTCGGTGTTCATCAGGATGATCGGCTCCTGGATGAGCCCGATCGCCTGGAGCACCGAGTTCACGACGCCGTTGTCACGGAGCAGGATCATCCAGGAGTAGGTCCGGATGAGGTAGCTCGTCCAGAACGGCAGCATCACCAGGATGATCAGCAACACCTTGTGGCGCCCGCCGTACCGGCTGATCCAGTAGGCGATGGGGTAGCCGATCGCCAGGCACAGCACCGTCGTGATGGCCGCGTACCGGAGCGAGTTGAGGAACGTCGGCAGGAAGACCGGGTCGAAGGCGCGGACGTAGTTGTCGAACGACGGCTGGGCGAGGCTGATGCGGTCGAGCGCATCGCGTGAGCCGAGGCTCACCACGAAGATGATCCCGAGCGGGATCACGAAGAACAGGACCAGCCAGGCGACGCCCGGCAGGACCAGGACGGCGGCGCGCGCCCGTTCCAGGCGCCCGGGCACCGCGGCGGCGGCGTCGCGGGCGGGCTGGACCGCGGCAGCCACCGGTCGCGTCAGCCCCGCAGCCGCTGCCAGCGCGACAGGTACTCGTCGCGCAACGCCGGCTCGTGGCTCAGGAGCTCCTCGAGCTTGTCGACGATCTTCTGATCTGGGTTGATCGTCGGATCGGCGAGGATGTCCGGGTCGATGAACTCCTTGGCCGCGGCGTTGGGCCCCATGTAGTAGATCAGGTTGGTGTTGGCCGCGCTGTTGTGCGCGTCGAGCAGGTGGTTGATGAAGAGCTGGGCCGCGACCGGGTGAGGCGAGCCGGTGAAGGTCGCCACGGTGTCGGACCCCTTCACGCCGCCCTCCTCGGGGATGTAGTAGGCGAAGTCGGGGATCGTCTCCTGGATGGCGAACCGGTCGGCGCCCCAGATATGGCCGATCCACACGTCGCCCGAGGTCATGGTCCCGATGGTGTCGGTCGAGTAGGTGCGGACGAGCGGCTTCTGCTGCTCCAGGAGCGCCAGCGCCTCATCGAGCTCGGCCGTGTTCGACGTGTTCGCCGAATAGCCAAGCTGGATGAGCGTCAACCCGAACACCTCCTGCCAGTCGTCGAGCATCGAGATGTGCTGCTTCCAGCGCTCGTCCCACAACGCCTTCGAGCTGGACGGCTCCTCGCCGATCCGGGCCGGGTCGTACCCGACGCCGGTCGTCCACCACATGTACGGGATCGTGTACTGGTTGCCCGGGTCGTAGCCCGGGTCGGCCCATTCCTCGCCCAGGTTGCCGATGTTCGTGAGGACGGTCTTGTCGAGCTTGGCGATGACCCCGCGCTCGATCAAGTTCGGCACGTCGACCGAGATCGGGAAGCTGATGTCGTAGTCGCCCCCGTCGTCGCCGAGCTTCGTGTACATCTCGTCGGTGTTCGCGAAGAAGTCCTGGGTGACCTTCACGCCGTACTGGTCCTCGAACGAGTCGACGACCTCGTCGGCGAGGTAGTCGGTCCAGTTGAGGATGTTCAGCTCGCCTTCCGGCGTGGCCTGGGCGGACGGCGAGGCCGGCCCGGACGTGGGCTCGGCGCCACCCGTCGGCGCCGGACCCGACGGACTGGGGTTCCCGCCGCTCGACGAACACGCGGCGATGACCGGCGCCAGGGCCGCGGCACCGCCGACGACGGCGATCCGCTCCAGCAGCTCTCGCCGGGTCACTCGCCGTTCGACCATGTAGCGGGTCAGTGCCTTCTCGAGATCGAGGCTCGAGCCGTCATAACGGTCGTTCATGGGGTCTCCTCCTCCACGGTCGCCGAGCCAAGGACCAGCGCCTCGTCCGGTGACCACGCGATCTCGACGTCCGTCCCGACGGGATATCGCTGCCCGGCCTTGGACGCCAGGACGGTGATCGACAGCCCGCCGCGGGTACGGACCTGGTACTGGACGGTGCCGCCCATGTAGGCGACCTGTTCGACGTGGCCGGATACCGGTCCGACGCCGCCCGGCGTCGAGCCGTTCGACCGATGCAGCGCGATCGATTCGGGACGGATGGAGAGCTCGACCGTGGCTCCCGCCCGAAGATCCTGCCCGATGACGCGGCACGCGTCGCCGCCGTCGAGGCGGATCACGGCCGTGGTGCCGTCGATCGATTCGACGGCCCCGGCCAGCAGGTTGGTCGTGCCGATGAAGTCGGCGACGAAGCGGGTCCCCGGACGCTCGTACAGCTCCTCGGGCGTCCCGAGCTGCTCCACCCGCCCCGCGTGCATGACCGCGATCCGATCGCTCATGGTGAGCGCCTCTTCCTGATCATGGGTCACGTACACGAAGGTGATGCCGACCTCGGCCTGGATCCGCTTGAGCTCGATCTGGAGCTGGCGACGGAGCTTGAGGTCGAGCGCGCCGAGCGGCTCGTCGAGGAGGAGCACGTTGGGGCGGTTCACCAGCGCCCGTGCCAGGGCGACACGCTGTTGCTGCCCGCCCGAGAGCTGTGTCGGCCGCCGATGCTCATAACCCTGGAGGCGGACCAGCTCGAGCGCCTCGCCGACCCGCCGGGCGATCTCCGACCCCTCGACCTTCTTGCGCCGGAGCCCGAAGCCGACGTTGCCGGCCACGTCGAGGTGAGGGAACAGCGCGTACTGCTGGAAGACCATGTTGACCGGCCGCTTGTCGGGCGGGTCGCTGGTGACGTCTCGGTCGCGCAGGAGGATCCGGCCGGCGGTCGGCATCTCGAACCCGCCGATCATCCGCAGGGTCGTGGTCTTGCCGCAGCCGGACGGGCCGAGCAGCGAGAAGAACTCGCCGGCCCGGATGTCGAGCGAGACGCCGTCGACCGCCCGGACCGCGCCGAACCGCTTCTCCAGGCCGATGAGGCGGATCTCCGCCGAGGCGACGCTGGGGACCGTCATCGGACGGCGAGCCTACGTTCGCCCCTCGGGACCCGGCGCACGCCGTCTCGGCATCCGCAACGACCGTCGCAGGCGGGCTGCGATGCGCCGGTTCGCGCTCGCCGTCATGCTTCCGCGCGATGAGGACCTTCCACCTGCTGGTCGCGAACACGCTCGCGGCCACCGTCACCAACAACTTCCTGTGGTTCGCGCTGACGTTCTGGGTCTACCTCGAGACCCTGTCCGTGCTGGCCACGGCGATCATCGGCGGCGGCTACATGCTCCTCATGGCCGTGACGGGCATGTTCTTCGGCACGTTCGTGGACCGGCACCGACGGCGGACGTCGATGGTCCTCTCGAGCGTCGTCTCATTGGTGTCGTTCACGCTGGCGGGGGTGCTGTTCGCGCTCGCGCCTGCCACGGCGCTGCGCGACCTCGGGCACCCGGCACTCTGGGCGCTGGTCGGCCTTGTGCTGGCCGGGGCGATCGCCGGCAACCTCCGCGCGGTCGCCCTGTCGACGACCGTGACGCTGCTGGTCCCGGAGGACCGGCGCGACCGCGCGAACGGCCTCGTCGGCACGACCAACGGCATCGCCTTCGCGATCACGTCCGTGTTCAGCGGTCTCGCCATCGGCACGATCGGGATGGGCTGGTCGCTGGCGGTCGCCGCCGTCGTCACGGCGTTGATCGTCGCCCACCTTCTGACGATCAGGATCGACGAGGCGCCGCCCACACCGAGCGAGGACGCGCCCAGGCTCATCGACCTCGGCGGAGCGATCCGCGCCGTGGGCGTCGTGCCCGGACTCTTCGCGCTCCTGCTCTTCTCGACCTTCAACAACTTCCTCGGTGGCGTGTTCATGTCGCTCATGGATCCGTACGGCCTGACACTCATGTCGGTCGAGGCATGGGGATTCCTCA
This sequence comes from Candidatus Limnocylindrales bacterium, assembly GCA_036554825.1. Taxonomy (GTDB): domain Bacteria; phylum Chloroflexota; class Limnocylindria; order Limnocylindrales; family CSP1-4; genus SPCO01. The sequence goes on along the minus strand of DATBMM010000078.1, from coordinate 2,280 downwards.
TCGCGTTCACGAGCTTCGGGTTCATCGTCGGCGGCATGGTCGTGGCCCGCCGAGGGTTGGGCGCGAATCCCGTCCGGACGCTGCTCCTCGCCAACGTGGTCATGTGGGTCGTGACGATCGTCTTCCCGATCCGCTCGGCGATCATCCCGCTTGCGATCGGGTTCTTCGTCTATCTCACCCTCGCTCCGGTGGCCGAGGCAGCGGAGCAGACGATCATCCAGCGGGTCGTGCCGTTCCGCGAGCAGGGGCGCGTGTTCGGGTTCGCGCAGAGCCTCGAGACGGCCGCTTCGCCGATCACCGCGTTCCTGATCGGGCCGATCGCCCAGTTCTGGGTGCTCCCGTCCATGACGAACGGGCCGCTCGCGCAGGCCATCGGGCCGTGGTTCGGGACCGGCCCCGACCGGGGCATGGCGCTGATCTTCATCGTGGCGGGCATCATCGGGCTCGGCGTCACGCTGCTCGCGTTGCGCTCCCGTCAGTACCACGAGCTCTCGGCGCGGTACGTTTCGGCGCCCGCGACCGTGCCCGAGGACGAGCTGCCCGCGGCGGTGGCGTGAGCCAGGGCCGTGGGGACCTAGCCGGAGCGGGTCTTGCGCTCCTCCTCGTAGCGCACCTGCGCCGGGCTCTTGCGCTGGTTCGGCCGCGTCCGGGCCCGGATCCGGGCGAGGGCCGCGTCCCAGCCGGCGGCGAACGCCTTGCCCTTCTCGTCGAGGTCGACTACGACCGGCGCGTGGTCGGACGGGACGGGCGGACCCTTGCGCGCCTCGCGGTCGATCTCCGCCCAGACGACCCGTTCGGCGACCGGCTTCGTGACGTAGAGCAGGTCGATCCGCATCCCTTCGTTGCGGTGGAACATGCCGGCCCGATAGTCCCACCAGCTGAACCGGCCACCGCCCTGCTCCTGCAGCCGGTAGGCGTCCGCCAGACCCCACTCACGGAGCTGGGCCAGAGCCTGGCGCTCCGGCTCTGACACGTGGGTCCCGCCGTGGGCCTTGACCGGGTCCCACACGTCCTCGTCGGCCGGGGTCACGTTGTAGTCGCCCGCGAGGATCAGCGGCTCATCCGGCGTCCGGGTCTCGTCGAGCCAGCGACGCACCCGCTCGAACCAGCGCAGCTTGCCCTCGTAGAACGGGCTGCCGACGACCCGGCCGTTCGGCGCGTACAACGCGACGATCCGGATCCCGCCGACGACCGCTGAGAGCATCCGCGCCTCGTCGAAGGGGTTGAAGTCCTCCTCCTGGAGGTTGCCCGCCCCCGCCCCGCTGTCGCGCACCGGGCCGTCGCCGAAGTTCGTGACGACGTCGTCGATGCCAAGGCCCTGGCGCGCGGCGATGGCAACGCCGTTCCAGCGCCCCTCGCCGTGATGGACGAGGTCGTAGCCGGCCATCCGGAACTGCATGACGGGCGCGTCGTCGTCGGCCAGCTTGGTCTCCTGCATCAGCAGGACGTCGGGGTCGGCGCGCTCGAGCCACTTGTCGACCGCGTCGGTCCGGGCCTTGAGCGAGTTGACGTTCCAGGTCGCGATACGCATCGGTCCGCTCAGTAGCGCCGACCGCGCTGGCGGTCGAGGTCGAAGGTGGCGGTCTCCGCGACCGCCATCACGGCCATGGTCCCGGCCTGGACGGGATCCGACACGACGAGATCGACATGCTCGGTGATCGAGCCGACCATGTTGAGCGCGATGATCGGGATCCCGACCGCACGCAGCTCGTCGGCCGCGGCGCTGATGTCGCCGCCCATGATCGACCCGGCCAGCACCAGCAGCCGCGCTCGCGGCAGGTCCGCGACCGCACGCACCGCGGCGGCGATGTCGTCTTCGCCGACCAGCGGGATCGTGTCGACGCTGATCCGCTCGCCGCGCAGGTTGTGCCGGTCGGCCTCGCTGACCGCGCCGAGCGCGACCTGGGCCACCTGTGCGCCGCCACCGACCACGATGATCCGCTTGCCGAAGACCGAGCCGAGCGCCCGGGTGAGGTGGATGGCGCGGACGTCCTCGAGGGCGCCTATCGCCTCGACCAGTGCCGCTTCGTCGATGCCCTCGACCTCCAGCTCGATCTCGACGAGCGGTGGATCACCGGCCATCTGGCGCACGGTGGCCAGGGTCCGGATCCGGCCGCCGATGCGAGCGGCCGTGTCGGTGATGGCCGAGAGCGCCTCGGGCCGGTCGACGACATCGAACCGGATGGCCGCGGTCGCGGCCGTGCGCCGCCGGGGCATCGTGTCGGCGCTCGCGGGTCAGCCGGGGAGCGTGCCGCGACCGGTCGTGCCGGGTCGCAGGTC
>DATBMM010000073.1:0-10821 GCA_036554825.1 Candidatus Limnocylindrales bacterium | reverse complement strand
CGCGATCAACCCGGGCCCGGTGGACAGCAGCAGGATCACGCCGAGGGTCGAGTCGCGGCATGCCGCCCGGCCTCCAGGATCGGGCCGACCAGCGCGCCGCCGCTCACCGTCCGACTGCCAGGCTGCGGTTCCTTGGTCGGTAGCCGCCAGATCGCCAGGGCCGGGACCCCGAACAGCAGCGCGCCGAGGGGGATCGTCCAACCCGGCTCGCGTCCGCCGGCTAGCAGCAGACCCGCGGCCAGTCCGCCCAGGATCTGCGCGACGTTGAGACGCGGCTGGGACGTAGCGCTCAGCTATCGTTCAGCGAGACGTCGCCTGTGGCTCCGCTTGCGTCTCTTCCTCGACGAGATCGAACTCGGTCCAGGCGCACGACGGACAGGTCCACTTGCTGAAGGCGTCCTGCGATGCCGCCTCGGACGGCGACGTCCAGGTCTCACGCGAATCGACGTTGCCGCATTTCTCGCACTTGCGGACGTAGGCCATGTGGGCACCTCGTCTGCGGGTTCGGACACCTTCACCATGCGGCGCTCGGAACCGAGTGCGCATCATGTCCCACGCACGCCGACCTCGCGGGTGGCTTGCATAGCTGGCCACCCCCGGTTCGGTACCATTGCCGCCGATGTCGACCCCACCCGTCACCCCGGACCCCCGGATCGTGTCGCGGCCGGCGTCGGAGCTTCGGCAGCGCTTCCTCGAGTTCTTCGCCGAGCGGAACCACACCGTGGTCCCGAGCGCCAGCCTGGTCCCGGCCGGCGACCAGACGCTGCTCTTCACGAACAGCGGGATGGTCCAGTTCAAGGACGTCCTGACCGGCAGCGAGCTGCGCAGCTACACGCGCGCGGTCGACTACCAGCGCTGTCTGCGCGTCGCCGGCAAGCACAACGACTTCGAGGAGGTCGGGCGCACGCCGCGCCACCACACCTTCTTCGAGATGCTCGGCAACTGGAGCTTCGGCGACTACTTCAAGCGCGAGGCCATCCACTACGCCTGGGATTTCCTGACCGGCGATCTGAGTCTACCACCCGAGCGGCTCGCGGCGACCACCTACACGACCGACGACCTGGCGTTCGAGGTCTGGCGCGACGAGATCGGCCTGCCGCCCGAACGCCTCGTCCGCTGGGGCGACTTCCCGAACGGCGACGAGAAGAACTGGTGGCGCATGGCCGACGTCGGTCCGTGCGGCCCGTGCAGCGAGATCCACTTCGATCGGGGCGCCCACCTCAGCGAGGGTCCGCACTGCATCCCCGATCACAGCGAGACCTGTCCGCGCTGGCTCGAGATCTGGAACCTGGTGTTCATGGAGTTCGAGCTGCATCCCGACGGCAAGCTGACGCCGCTGCCGGCCCCCGGCGTCGACACCGGGATGGGCCTCGAGCGGCTGGCCAGCGTCGTCCAGCAGGTCGCGACGAACTACGACACCGACCTGTTCACCCCGATCCACGCCCGGATGCGGGAGCTGCTCGGCCACGACCCCGACGCGTTCGAGCAGGAACGCTTCAGCTACCAGGTCATCGCCGACCATTCGCGCGCCGTCACGTTCCTCATCGCCGACGACGTCCTACCCAGCAATGAGGGGAGGGGCTACGTCCTGCGGCGCATCCTGCGGCGCGCGGTCCGACACGGACGGCTGCTCGGCCGGCGCGAGCCATTCATGGCCGACACCGCGACCGTCGTGATCGACACGATGGCCGAGGCGTTCCCGCACCTGGTCGAGAAGCGCGATCGGATCCTCGCGACCATCGAACGCGAGGAGGCGCAGTTCGCCCGGACACTGGACGCGGGCACCGTCCAGCTCGAGGAGGCGCTCGGGCCGCTGAGCGGCGCCGAGCCGGTCATCGGCCGTCGCCCGGAAGACCTGCCTGCCGACGCCCCGGTGCTGCCGGGGGAGGTGGCGTTCCGCCTCCACGACACATACGGCTTCCCGGTCGACCTCACCGCCGAGCTCGCCGCGGAGCGTGGCGTCGCGATCGATCGGGCTGGGTTCGACGTCGCCCTCGCGGAGCAGCGTGAACGGAGCCGCTCCGGCAAGAAGGCCGAGCTCGCCCGTCACGCCGAGCTGGCGTCGCTCTACGGCGCGATCCAGGGCCGCGTCGGGGACACCGGATTCCTGGGCTACGACACCACGACCGCCGAGGGTCGCGTCGTGGCGATCATCCGCGACGGCATGGAGCTGAGCGAGCTGACCGGCCACGGCGAGGCGGAGGTCGTCCTGGACCGCACGCCGTTCTACGCGGAGGGCGGTGGCCAGGTGGGCGACCAGGGCACCATCCGGGAACCGGGTGGCGGGAGCGAGCTGTTCACCGTCGAGGACACACAGCGGCCGGTCGGCGGGCTGATCGTCCATCGCGGCACGCTGAAGGGCCGTCTGAAGGTCGGCGAGACCGTCGAGGCGGCCGTGGACGCAGAGCGCCGGGCGCACACGATGCGGAACCACACGGGGACCCACCTGCTGCACCGTGCCCTACGCAACGTCGTCGGGAATGAGGCCCGCCAGGCGGGCTCGCTGGTCCACCCGGACTACCTGCGCTTCGACTACCCGTTCGACCGCGGGCTCACCGACGACGAGAAGCGGGCCATCGAGGACGAGGTACGCGCGATCGTCCGCGACGACCGACCGGTCACCGTGGAACACCTCCCGATGGACACGGCCATCGAGCAGGGGGCAGACGCCTTCTTCGACGAGAAGTACGGCGAGACGGTGCGCACCGTCAGGGTCGAGGGCTACAGCTTCGAGCTCTGCGGCGGGACGCACTGCCGGGCGACCGGCCAGATCGGCGGCTTCGTGATCACCGGGGAGCGCAGCATCGGCTCCGGCCAGCGCCGTATCGAGGCGGTCACGGGCGCCGGAGCCGACCGCCTCCTGCGCGAGCGCTCCGAGACGCTCGATCGACTCGCCGAGACGGTCGGTGCGACATCCGTCGAGCGCCTCGAGGATCGCGTGACCGCGCTCCAGGAGGAGCTGCGCGAGACGAAGCGACGATTGCGCGCCGGTGGCGGCGGGGTGCCGAGACCGGCCGAGCTCGCCGCGCGCGCGGAGGAGGTCGCGCCGGGCGCCCGAGCCGTGATCGCGACCATCCCCTACGAATCGATGGACGCGCTCAAGGCCGCGTCCAAGGAGGTCCGCGCGGCCCTCGGGAACGGGGTGATCGCGATGTTCCTCGATGCCGAGGCGCCCCAGATCTGGGTCACGGTATCGGACGATCTGGTCGACCGCGGGCTGTCGGCCGGCGACCTGGTCAAGGTCGCGGCGGGACCGCTCGGCGCGAAGGGCGGCGGGCGTCCGCAGATGGCGCAGGGCATGGGCACCCGGCGGGACGGGCTGCCCGAGGCGGAGCGGGCGCTGCGGGACTCGATCGCCGAACGCCTCGCTGCGGGGGGCTGATGGCGTTCTGGCGCCGGATCTGGCAACGCGACGGAGCCGAGGGTCTGGCCGCGTGTACGGCCCTCGACGTGGGCACCGAGTTCGCCAAGGCGCTGGTCTTCGAGATCGACGACGAGGGCCTCGGGACCGTCCGCGGGGTCGGCCGCAAGCGGCAGGGCCTCTCGCACATGCAATCGGGCACGGTCGCCGACATCGCGGCGGTCGTCGACAACTGCGCGGTCGCGCTCCAGGAAGCCGAGGAGATGGCCGGGTTCCGGCCGAGCCAGGTCGTCATCGGCATCGCCGGTGAGCTGGTGAAGGGGTTCACCACGACCCACAGCCAGGAGCGCAAGCGCCCGGACCAGCCCATCACCGAGGGCGAGCTGCAGAAGCTCATCGACGGCGTCCAGCGCGAGGCGCTGATCGAGGCCGAGCGCGCGATCACCTGGGAGACCGGGCTGCCCCACGTCGACGTCCGGCTCGTGCATGCCGCGGTGACGGCCGCGTCGATCGACGGCTACTCGCTGACGAACCCCGTCGGTTTCCAGGGTCGCCACGTGACGATCGGGATCTTCAACGCGTTCGCACCGCTGGTCCACCTCGGGGCGCTCCAGAGCGTGGCGTCGCAACTCGACCTGGAGCTGCTCGAGATCGTGGCCGAGCCGTACGCCGTTGCCCGCGTCCTCGGCAGCGACCAGGTGCGTCAGACCGGCGCGCTCTTCGTCGACGTCGGCGGCGGGACGACCGACGTGGCGCTCGTGCGCCAGGGTGGTATCGAGGGGACGCGCATGTTCGCGCTCGGCGGCCGTGCGTTCACGAAGTCGATCGCCGACCGGCTCGACCTGCCCTTTCCACGCGCGGAATCGCTCAAGGTCGACTACGCGCGCGGCGTCGAGGTCGACCGCCGGGAGGACATCGCGAACATCATCGGCGAGGATGTCCGTGTGTGGGCCGCCGGAGTCGAGCTGGTCATGGAGGAGTTGTCGGGTGGCGACCTGCTCCCCGGCCGCATCTTCCTGTGCGGCGGCGGGTCGCGCCTGCCGGAGGTCCGTGAGGCCATCGCCGCCGAGACCTTCTGGAAGCGCATGCCGTTCTCGCGCCCGCCGGAGGTCACGGTCCTGTCGCCCGACCAGATCGAGACGGTCGTCGACGCGACCGATCTGCTGGTCGACCAGCAGGATGTCACGCCGCTCGGCCTGGCCTACCAGGCGATCGAGCTGCAGACCGTGGCCGATCCCCTCGACGTCGCGCTCAAGCGGGTCCTTCGTGCGATGAAGGTCTGAGATGGACGTCCGGATCCTCTACCTCGACATCGACGACGAGATCACCACAGTCGCGAACCGCGTCCGCGAGGCGGAGCCGATCCGCATCGCGGTCGTCGTGCCACACGGCTCGCGGGTGGCGACATCGCGCATCAACTTCCGGCTGCTCGCCCGTGACGCGACGCTCAACGGCAAGCGACTGTCGATCGTCGCCGGCGACCCGGCGACGCGCGCGCTCGCGGCCTCTGCCGGGCTGCCGATCTTCTCGACCGTCACCGAGTACGAGTCGTCCGTCGAGGACGGTGGCGGATCCCGCGACGACGAGGCACGGCCCATCGACAATGGGGCACCGCCCGAGAGCGCCGTCGCCCGCGTCGGTGTGGTCGAGGCTGATGGGGTCACCGAGCCTGGTCCGGTGGTCGCCGCGCGCTCTCCGCGGGGGAGCGGCGGGCGGAAGCCCCGTGGCCGGTCGGGCTCGACCGTGCCGGCCAGCGAGACCACCCCGGTCGAGCTGGCACCGGCCGCCGCCGGCGCCGCGGTCGGGGCTGCGATCGCTCGAGCCCCGATCGGCACGCCGCCGGGGGGCAGCGAGACCACCGCCGCTCACCGGGCGCCAGCATCCATCCCGGCCGCCAGGGTGATGGCCGATACGCAGGTCGATGCGCCCGCCGCGGGTTCTCGGGTCCTGGGCCCGGCATCCCATGGACGCTCGTGGCTCGGCGCCGGCCGTGCGCCAGTCGCGATCGGTCTCGCCGTGCTGGCCCTGGCGGTCGTCGTGGGTGGCGTGGGCGCCTACGTCTTCCTGCCGACGGCCACGGCCGTCATCGCGCCGCGCCAGGGCACGATCGGTCCGATCGAGCTCCGGATCGTCGCCGACCCGAGCCTGACCGCACCGGACGCCGAGGCTCGGACCGTGCCAGCCGTGACGAAGCCGGTCCCGGTGGAAACCACCCAGACCTTCGAGGTCACCGGCAAGCGCGTGGTGGAGGTGAAGGCCAAGGGGTCCGTCCGGTTCCGCAACTTCGACTCGGACGAGGCGAACACCATCCCGCGCGGGAGCATCGTCGGCACGCGTGGTGGGATCCGCTTCCGCACGGATCGCGAGGTGACCATCCCGCGCGCTGAACAGGTCCTCTTCCAGATCTTCCCAGCCTCGGCCACCGTGACGATCACCGCCGTCGAGGGCGGCCCCGATGGCAACGTCGGAAAGAACCAGATCCGGCTCATCCCCGCCGGGGAGGATCCGCAGACCACGGACGTCATCAACCTCGAGGCGACCTCGGGCGGGAAACGTGACGAGTTCCCGCGTGTCGTCGACAAGGACATCGAGGCCGCCACGACGGCCCTCCAGGCGGCCCTCGATGAGCGATTCACGGCCGCGGTCGCCGACCCGGCCCTGTCAGCCGATGGGACCACGGTCTTCCCCGACACCGCCGACCTTGGCGCGGTGTCGTATACGGTCGATCCGGCGTCGCTGCTCGATCAGGAGGTCGAAACCTTCGAGCTCGGGGCGCGGGCGACGGGGACCGTCCTCGCCGTCGATGAGTCAGCCGTGCAGCAGGTCGCCGAGGCCAACATCGAACCGCAGGTCGAGCAGGGGTACGCACTGGTGGACGGATCCAGCCAGGTCGATCCCTCGCCGGGTGTGGTCGAGGATGGCGTCATCAGCTTCCCGGTGACGATCACCGCACAGCAGGTCCTCCAGGTCGATCCGGACGCCATCGAGGCGGAGATCCGCGGCAAGAGCCTGGCCGACGCCCAGGCCATCCTGGATGGCTACGGCCAGGCACAGCTCTCGGTGTGGCCGGACTGGGTCGGCACGATCCCGACGCTCGACGCCCGGGTCGACGTGCGGATGGCCGTGGACGTCGATCGGTGACGGCGCTGCTCGGCATCGACCTGGGCGAGCGGCGGATCGGCGTCGCCCTCGCCGACGATCCGGCGGCCGGTGCGCGACCGCTGATCACGCTGCGACGCGGCAAGACGGTAGACGCGGAGGTCGCCGCCCTGCGGCACCTGATCGACGCCTACGACGTGACCGAGGTGATCGTCGGCCTGCCGCTCGAGGCGGCCGGGCACGAGGGCGCGCAGGCGGCGGCGACGCGGGCCTGGGTGGGATCGGTCGCGAAGGGGCTCGGCGACCGCGTCGTCATCGGGCTGCGCGATGAGCGCTTGACCAGCCACGTTGCGGAGACCCGGCTCGGGCCGATGAGCCGAGGCCGCTCCGGCGGGCCACCGTCCCGGACGCAGCGCGACGACTATCGCGCACGCGTGGATCGGGAAGCCGCGGCCATCATCCTGCAAGATGAGCTCGACAGCCGCCGCGCGACCGGGACCGCCCAGACCCGGCCCACGATGGAGACGACCCCATGACGATCCGCTCGGGCGGACGCCCGCGCGACAACCGCACGCCACACGCACGCCGCTACGAGCCAGACGCCTACGCGACCGAGTACGTCCCGGAGGGCTTCGAGCCGTCGCGGCGGCACGGGCACGAGGGCCGCGGTGGTCGTCGGCGGGGCGGCGGTGGCGGTGGACTCGTCGGGGTGATCAAGTTCCTCGTGTTCGCCCTGCTTCTGGCCGGGCTGGTGCTGGTCGTCGGCCTGACCGCGCTCCGGCCGCTCGTCAACGACGCGATCCTGGGATGGGCCGCCGACAGCCCGGCCGCCCTGCGCTTCCCGTTCGTGGCCGACATCGTGCGCGAGGACCTGGGCACATCCCTGACCCAGCCGGTTTCGACGGACGCGGCCCAGGTCGAGTTCGTGGTGCAGGAGGGCGATACCGCGACGACCATCGCCGAGCGGCTCGAGGCGGAGGGACTGATCCGCGATGCGCGGGCGTTCATCTTCATCGCCAGCGACCGCGAGCTCACGGGCGACCTCCAGCAGGGCACGTTCGTCCTGCGCCGGAACATGACACCCGACCAGCTCGTGTCGGCGTTGCTCGCACCACCGCCGAACCCGTACATCGAGGTCGATCTGCGGACGGGCCTGCGCCTCGAGCAGATCACCGCCAAGCTGCAGAAGACGAAGACCGACGGCCTGCCGCTGGAGATGGACCCGCGCGAGTTCTACGAGCTCGCGAAGGAGCCGCCCAACGCGCTGCTTGCTGACTACCCGTGGCTCCAGCGCGTGCTGGAGGACGCCCCGGAGGGCGCGTCGCTCGAGGGGTTCCTGTGGCCGGGCACGTACCGATTGCTGCCCGACACGACACCCGACGAGCTGGTCCGCAAGATGCTCGACGGGTTCCACGCGGCCGTCGGCGACGCCAAGATGCGGGTGCCCGCCGAGCGTGGCCTCACCTTCTACCAGATCCTGGCACTGGCCTCGCTGGTCGAGCGCGAGGCGGGCCTGGACGAGGAGAAGCCGCTGATCGCCGGCGTCTACCAGAACCGGCTGGACGGGATCCCGGGCATCAAGAACAGGATCCTGAACGCCGACCCGACGGTCATCTACGCCAACGACACGGTCCAGCTGGACGCGCTCGAGTTCGACCGCTGGCAGGAGTACGTCTTCTGGAAGGTGCCGGAGGGCGTCGGACTGCGCGACGTCCCGCTGCCGGAGTCGCTTCTGGGCTACCAGACGTACACACAGCCGGGGCTCTTCCCGGGCCCGATCGCCACCCCCACGCTCGCTTCCATCGACGCCGCCCTGATCCCCGACAAGGCCGATAAGTACATCTACTTCCTGGCGATCCCGGACAGTGGCGGCAAGCACGCCTTCGCCAAGACCAAGAAGGAGCACGACGCGAACCGGCAGAAGTACGGCTACATCCCGTGACGCTCGCCCGCGCCGCGTGGCCGAGCGCGGGGGACTTCGCCGCTCCACCGAGCGCCGCCGATCTCCGGCGCTGGGAGGAGGCCGACCGGGCCGCCAGACCGATGCGCCGCGAACGCGTCCGGGCCCGCTTCGCCGACGCCGACATCGACGCCTATTTCGGCGTCCGGCGCGAGCACATGCGCTACCTGACCGGGTTCGCGCTCGCCGAGGGCGAGGAGAGGGTGGCCGGCAGCTCCGGGCAGTTCCTCCTGTCGGACGACGACCTGGTGGTCTTCGCCGACTCGCGCTACACGGTGCAGGCTCGCCGCGAGGCGCCCGAGGCGCGGATCGAGGTCGTGTACGGCGACCTGCCGACGCGCTGGCCCGAGCTCGTCGCCGCGGTGGGCGCCAAGCGCGTCGGGGTGGAAGCCGCGTTCGTCCCGCATGCGACCTGGCAGAAGCTCGCCGAAGCGGCGCCCGACGTGGAGCTGGTCCCGATCGACGGCTGGATCGAGGCGGATCGCGCGACCAAGGAACCGGCCGAGCTCGAACGCGTCGCCGCGGCCTGCGCCGTCGCGGATCGGGCCCTGGCCGGGCTCCTGCCCGACATCCGACCGGGCGTGACCGAGGCGGACCTGGCGCTGCGTCTCGAGTGGGCGATGCGCACCGGCGGCGCCGAGGCCCTCGCGTTCGACGTCGCGTGCCTGTCGGGGCCGGAGGCCTCGCTGCCCCACGGCGCCCCCGGTGACCGGCCCGTGCTCGACGACGCCGTCCTGCTGTTCGACTTCGGCGCCCAGGTCGCCGGCTATCGCAGCGACATGACGCGGACGCTGTTCGTCGGCGAGCCGGCCGACCGCGACCTGGCGCTCTACGAGCTCGTGGCGTCGGCCCAACGGGCGGCGATCGACGCCCTCGCGGAGGCCGTGCGTGGGAACGGGGAGCTGCCCTCGGGCGTGGCGGTCGACAGGATCGCGCGCGACGTCATCGATGCGGCCGGGCACGCCGAACGGTTCGGCCACAGCCTCGGGCACGGCATCGGCCTCGCGACCCACGAGGCCCCGACGCTGAGCAAGCGCGCGACCGACACGCCGCTCCCCAGCCCGACGGTCTTCTCGGTCGAGCCGGGCGTCTATCTCGACGAGGAGACCGGGATCCGGATCGAGGATCTCGTCGCCCTCGACGCCGCGGCCGGTCGGCTGGACCTGCTCACTCGCTTCCCGCGCGAGGTCGTCGTCGTGGGCTCCTCCGTCCGCCAGGCTGCGCCCGGGGTCGACTAGGACACGAGCGACTCGAGCGTCGCCGCGAGGGCGCCGGCGAAGACCGGCACCTCCGCCTCGGTGAAGGCGAGCGGCGGCCGGACCTTCAGGACGTTGCCGTGACGGCCGGACGTACCGATCAGCACGCCCCGCTCCCGGAGGCCCTCCTTGATCGCGCGCGCCGTGGCGGCGTCGGTGACCTCGACGCCGACCGCCAGGCCGACACCGCGCACCTCCACGACCGCAGGGTAGGGGAGCGCAACCGACCGGATCGCGGTTGCCAGGCCCTCGCCCACGCGGCCGACCCGCTCGAGGACCCGCTCGTCGTCGAGCACGGTGAGGACCGCCATGGCGGCCGCCGCGGAGACCGGGTTTCCGCCGAACGTGCTGAAGAACACGGTCTCGTCGCCGAAGCGGGTGGCGATCTCCCGCCGCGTGACGACGGCGCCGATCGGATGGCCGTTGCCCATCGGCTTGCCCATGGTGACGATGTCCGGGGTGATGCCGAGGTGCTGGAACGACCACAACGCGTCGCCCGTCCGGCCGTGGCCGCCCTGGACCTCGTCGGCGATCCAGAGGCCGCCGGCCGCGTGGGTGGCGGCGACCCATCCGTGCGCCTGGGAGGGCTCCGGCACGAGGAAGCCATCGCTCGTCAGGACGCTGTCGAGGATCGTCGCCGCCGGGGCGAGGCCACGCGCGGCGAGCCGGGCGACCGCCGCCGCGAACGCCTGACCATCGAGATCGGTGCCGCGCCGACGGTCCGGCGCTGCCCAGGTCTCGACGTGGTCCGGCCGCCGTCCGGCACCCCACGACTCGGGGGACAGGGCGGCCGTCGCATCGGTCACGCCGTGGTACGCGAAGTCGGTGCACAGCGCGCCACGCTGGCCGGTGACCGTCGTGGCCAGCCGCCACGCGACGTCGTTCGCCTCGGACCCCGAATTCACGAACAGCACCGTGTCCAGACCGGCGTCGGGCGGCATCGTCGCGATCAGTCGCTCGGCCAGCTCGATCGCGGTCTCGTGCAGGTAGCGCATGTTGGTGTTGACCCGCCGTCCCTGGCGGGCGATCGCTTCGGTCACCCGCGGGTGGCCGTGACCCACGCACGGCACGTTGTTGTACGCGTCGAGGTAGCGCCGGCCGTCGGCACCGGTCATCCACACGCCGGCCGCGCTCACCACGTGGAC
>DATBMM010000050.1:0-11496 GCA_036554825.1 Candidatus Limnocylindrales bacterium | reverse complement strand
CCGTTCACGATCGTGCACCAGCCGCCGCCGAAGGTCGACTCGGTGCCGCACAGCACGTCGGCCTGTGCCATGAACGGGTTGACCCAGGCGATCGGAGTCGGGGTTCGGATCCCGAGCGGCCCCGGCCGCCGGTTCCCGTTCGCGTCGAACGAGCCCATCGCCTGCCAGAAGGCCAGCAGGAAGACCGTCCCGATCGTGATCGCCAGGACTCCGAAGATCGTGATCGCCGTGGATGCCGTCGTGCGCTTCACCAGGCTCGAGCAGAGCAGCCCGAACGAGCCCAGGCCGAGCGCCGTCACGATCAACACGATGTAGCCGCGGACGACGTCCTCGGGCCCGACGCCGCCGAACACGAAGACGACCGCCATGAGGGGGATCGATGCGGCGATGAGCAGGAACACGTACACCAGCGCCGAGAGCAGCTTGCCGATGACGATCGCCAGCGAGCTGATGGGCGTCGTGGCGAGCAGCTCGAGCGTCTGCTTCTCGCGCTCGAGCGAGATCGCGCCTGCGGTCGAGGCGGGGGCGAGGAAGACGACCTGGAGCGTCATGAGCAGCAGAAGGGCGGCGAAGATGCCCTGCCCGATCGCCGGACTCGCCGTGGCCGTCGTCCCGGAGAACGGGTTGTTGAGCATCGTCTCCATCACCCGCTCGATCATCAGCGCGAAGCCGCCGAGCAGGAGCAGATAGATCGTCAGGATCACGAACGCGCGCCGGCCGCGCATCCGGCCGCGGAGCTCCTTGACGCCGATCGCGGTGATGCCGCCGATGGTCCGGGCCAGCAGCCCGAAGCGCGGCCCGGTCGGTCGGAGCGGCTGGACGGTGATCTCTGCCACGCTCGTCTCCTACGCCGCTGCCACGGGCTCGTGATCGGGCGACGTGACCTGCAGGAACAGCTCCTCGAGGTCGCTCGCGGCGCGCGCGAAGCTCACCACGGGCAGCCCGGCCGCCACCGCCGATGCCAGCAGCCGGGCCGAGGCCTGGTCATCGCCACGGAAGCCGAGCTCGATCGTGCCGTCCTCGAGCATCACGGCCGAGGCGACCTCCGGGTCTCCCGCGAGCCGGTCCCTGGCAGCCTCGAGGGCCTCGCCCTCGAGCAGCAGCCGGACGCGAAGCACGGCGCCGAACCGGAGCCGCCTCTCGATCTCGGCCACGCGACCCTGGGCCAGCACCTGCCCGCGGTCGATGATCGCGACGCTGGTGCACAGCTCCTCGAGCTCCGGGAGGATGTGGCTGCTGATGAGGATGGTCTTGCCCATCGCGCGCAGCTCGCGAAGCAGCTCGCGCAGCTCCACGCGGGCGCGTGGATCGAGGCCGGAGGCCGGCTCGTCCAGGAGCAGCACCTGCGGGTCGTGGACGAGGGCGTGCGCCAGGCAAAGCCGTTGCTGCATGCCACGCGACAGGGTCTGGACATACTCGTTGCGCTTCGCGGACAGGTCCACCAGCTCGAGCAGGTCGGCGATGACCCGGCGCCTGCCGGCCGGGGCGATCCCGTAGCAGCGGGCGAAGAAGTCCAGGTACTCCCAGACCTTCATGTCGTCGTAGACCCCGAACGCATCCGGCATGAATCCGATGACGCGGCGGACCTGATCCGGGTTCCGGGTGACGGACATCCCCGCGATCTCGGCCGTGCCTGACGACGGCGCCAGGAGGGTGGCCAGGATCCGCAGCGTGGTGGTCTTGCCGGCTCCGTTCGGGCCGACGAGCCCGAAGATCTCGCCGGCGTTCACGGCGAGGTCGACGCCGGCCACAGCGAGCGTGCCGTCGTAGCGCTTGACCAGGCCATCGGTGCGGACGATCTCGGTCATGATCGGACATCCCCGGTGATCGACAGGTCGAGGTTGAAGCCGACGCCGTCGCCCCAATCATTGACGAAGCGGACGAGGACCGTGCCGGTCTTCGAGTCGACGTAGTTGGCCGGATCGGCGACGGCATAGCGGGAGCCGCTGGCGAGATGGGGGAAGCGCCGCCAGGATGCCGAGGTGAGGTCGTAGAGCTCGAGCTCCGGGATGCCGTCGAAGACCTGCTGCACGCAGCCGTCTACCGCTTCCTGCGCGCAGGCCACCGGGATGGTATCGAGCGGCTTGACGGGCTTCGGCTGGATCGGCAGGCCGAACTCGCCGAAGTTGAACCCGAGCGCGAGCTCGGACGTGTCGATGGAGCCCTCGAACGAGATCGGTCGGTACGACAGCTCGGCCTTGCCCTTGCCGAAGTTGATGTTGAACGGGTCCTTGTTGAAGAACGCGGCGTCGCTCGAGATGACCGTGTTGCGGATCAGGTCCTGGCGGAACGTGGTCTTGCCGGTCACCTGGATGTCGGCCGGCAGGAACCACAGCACGTTGGCGGTTCGCCGGGCGGTCAGCCCGTCGATCTCGACCGGCAGCAGGGCCCGATCTGACCACGCCAGGACCACGGCGCTTTCGGCCGGGAGCTGCCCGGTCGAGCCCCAGTTCGGGTCGAACGTGAGCTGGTCGATGATCGTGTGGCGCGCGTACTGGCGCGACGACCCCTCGCCGCCCTGACGCGGATCGCCGAAGAACAGCGGCCCGACGATCTTGTCCGACAGCTGCTGGCCCATCTGCGCCCCCTGCAGGGCGACGTCGACGCTGACCGTCTGCCCGGGCGCCAGGTCGGACAGCTTGGCCACCGTGCCACCCAGCACGACCGCCGGCGCCTGCAGCACCTCCTGCGAGGCGTTCGTGACGGTGCCGCGCAGGCGGCCGTCGACGAGCTTGAGATCGGTCCGGATGAGCGGGACGGTCACCGGGCTCTCCGCCCGGATCGTCCGGAGCGACCCGAAGCCGACGCTCAGGTCGCGCACTCGCGACGGGTCCCCCTGCAGGACGTCGAGGCCGGCAGCGGTGCCGTCGTTGAGGAAATCGCCGTTCATCGGCGAGGACAGCAGGGCGCCGCCCGGGACCCGGAGCTGGTACGACCCGCGGGTCGGCGAGAACACGCCGAGGTAGGTCTGGGCGATGCCCTCGGTCGTGCCTGGCGCGCCACGCACGATGGCGGCCTCGTTGACGATGATGTCGCTCCCGCGCAGCGCCGACCCGAAGCCGTACGCCCCGGCGGCGAACGCGACGATGAGGACGGGCATGGTGACCCACGCCCACTCGCGCTTGTCGAGTCGCTTCAGGACGACGTAGTTCAGCGGGCCGATCAGCAGGATGTAGGCGCCCAGCAGCACGACGAGGCCACCGACCGGCGGCAGGGCGAGCGAGGGCAGCTGGGCAGCAGCCTGGACGATCTGGCTGTCATCGCCGCTCGTCGCGGTGCCGGCGGACCGGGTCGGGAGGAGTCGGCGCCACAAGCCTTCGGCGACGGAAGTGCCGGCCAGCCACCGGGCCGTCGGGTCGAACCCGACGATGGTCACGGCACCCGCGCCATACGGTCGCTCGGCGGCCACCGACTGGCCGCCGACGGCCGCGAGCGATCGGCCCGCGACCAGCTCGCCGGACAACGCCGGTAGATCGGTCGCGTCGTCGGGCACCTCCCCGAGGAGGGCGACCAGCGACGACGCAGCGACGTCCGTGGTGGTCGATGGACGGTAGGGCAGGAGGGCGTCGGGGAAGGCCGACAGGCTCGACGGTCCGGCGGTCCCGCCGGCGATGATCAGACGGCCGCCACCCGCGACCCAGCCGCGCAGCGCAAGCAGCTGTTCCGGGGTGAGCTGGTCTGAATCCACGTCCTGCCAGACCAGCCGGTCGATGGCGCTCCAGGCCTCGACCCGGGTCGGCAGGTCGCTCGTCTCAAGCCCGATCGTCAGCGGCTTGACGTTGTTCATGTTCGGGAGCAGGTCGAGGTCGCCGATGATGTCGCCGGGCCGCTCGGCGACCACCGCGACGACCATCTGGTCCCACTGGTGGATCGTGTAGCTCGCCTTGGTCGTGGCGATCGTGTCGGCACCGCTGACGAGGCTGATCTCGAGCTCGCGCCCGAAACCCGGCGGCTGGACGTACAGGCGATGGGTCTGATCGGACTGGGTGGGCGCTTCGATGGCCGTCCCGAACCTGGTCCGGCCTTGGGTGCCACCCGTGAGCCGGAGCTCGCCGACGATGGGTGGGCCATCGTTCTTGAGCCGGATGTCGATGCCCATCCACGCGCCGACCCGGGCGTGGCCGTCGAGGAGGACGGACGCCTCCATCGTGAGGCCGGCCGGGGCTGTCACCGCCGTCGGGGCGGCACCGGCCGTCGCTGGCGAGCCCAGCAGCGTTCCGAGGAGCACGAGAGCCGCGGCGAGGCGTGCGAGACGCGACGCGATCGGGATCCCCCTCGACCGATGTTCAGACACGCGGACTCCGATGCTGCCGTACGGCGCTGTTGGACGCAGCAAGGACGCCTGACCCCTCGTGAAAGTTGCGTCCGACCCTGCTCGCGGGGGCATCGGCCCCACCAGTCGCGGTCCGCACGGGACGTATCGTACGATGGGCACGTCCCACAGCCCCCGTGCCGCAGGCCGCGTGCCGTCATCCCGAAGGACCTGTGCCCGATCTCCGACCGTTTCGCGCCCTGCGCTATGACCTCACGCGCATCGAGGATCCCAGCGCGGTGATGGCTCCGCCGTACGACGTGATCGACGACCCGGCCCGGGCTGCGTTGGCGGCACGCCATCCGGCCAACGTGGTCCGCCTCGACCTGCCGGTCGACGAGCTCGGGGACGGACCCGATGACCGCTATCGGCGAGCGGCACGGACGCTGGCTACGTGGCGGTCGGACGGCACACTGCGCAAGGATCCGCATCCGTCGGTCTACGTGTACGAGCAGCGGTATCGCGTCCCGGGGACCGACACCGAACGGGTCCAGCACGGGTTCTTCGCGCGTCTTCGCCTGGAGGCGTACGGCCCCGACGCGGGCGTGCTGCCCCATGAGCGGACGCTGAGCGGGCCCAAGGAGGACCGCTATAAGCTGCTGCGGGCGACCGGCGTCAACACCAGCCCGGTCGTGGCGTTGTTCGACGATGCATCCGGCGCGACCGGCGATCGGCTCGCCGCCGTCGTGGGCGGCCCGCCCGACATCGAGGTGACAGACGACGACGGCGCCATCCATCGACTGTGGGCGCTGCCGGCATCCGGGGACGGGCCGGCGAGCATCGTCGCGGGCGATCTCCTGGCGGCGGCTGCCGCAGGTCCGATCACCATCGCCGACGGCCACCATCGCTACGAGACGGCGCTGCGCTACCGGGACGAGCGTCGGATGACGCGCTCGTGCGACGAGGATCCGCCGTTCGACTACGTGCTGGTCCTGATGCTCGAGGCCAGCCTCCAGGAGCTCACCGTCCTGCCGACCCATCGCCTGGTGCGGGGGATCGGCGCGGAGGCAGCCGGCGAGCTCATCGCACGCGCGGGTGAGCTGTTCGACGTCGAGCCGCTCGCCTCGGCCGAGGGCCTGCTCGAGGCCTTCGGCGATGCTGAGGAGGCGTCGGTCGAGCGCGGCGGGCGCGGTCGGTTCGGCCTCTGGACACGGACGGGTGGCGCGATCCTGACCGCGCATCGGGATCCGTTCGAGCCGCTGCTGCCTGGCGGTGGCGAGGCGCTGCGGTCCCTCGACGTGTCGCTGCTGGGCGCGGCCCTCGAGCGGCTCGCCGGGATCGACTCCGACGCGGTCGCCGCGGGCGCCATCGATTACACGAAGTCGGCGGCCGAGGCCGTGGCCGCGGTCGATGCCGACACCGGCGTCGATGCCGCGTTCCTCCTCGAGCCGACGCCGGTCGCGTCCATCCAGGCGGTCGCCCGGGAGGGCGACGTGATGCCCCAGAAGTCGACCTACTTCTACCCCAAGGCCCTCACGGGCCTCGTCATCAACCCCCACGAATGGTGAGCCGTATGCCCGACACGATCCCCGAACCGATCCTCACCCGCGCTCAGACGGCGCCGTCCGGCGGACGACCGGTGCGCAAGGACGAGATCGAGCTCCACGACCGCGGCATCTACATCGAGTCGTGGCTACCCGAGCGTCGCTCGCGGCGCAAGCCGCTGATGTTCGTCCACGGGGAGCTGGCGGGCTCCTGGGTCTGGGAGCGGTTCCTGGGCTTCTTCGCCGGTCGTGGCTGGGAGGGCCATGCCGTCAACCTCCGCAACCACTACTGGTCGCAGACCGCCGACCCGGCGACGCTGTCGTTCGACACGTACGTCGAGGACGTGGTCGCGGCGTTGGACCGCCTCGGCCCCTCGACGGTCGCGATCGGCCACGGGATGGGCGCGCTGCTCGCCCTCAAGGCCTCGGAGCGGGTGGCCATCTCGGGACTCGTGCTTATCGCCCCGCCGATGCCGCGTGAGCTGCGCCCGCCAGCCCGGCCCTACGAGCTGCGCGAGATCCCGGAGGTCTACGGGCGGAGCCTCATCGGCTGGGAGACGCTCCCCGAGCGACTGCTGCGGGACGACCGAGACCTGACGCTGCCGGACGTCCTGCGCATCCAGCACCTCCTCGGTCAGAAGCCCCACGAGTCCGGTGCCGCCCGGCGCCAGGTCGTGGCCGGCGTCCCGGTCGACCGACGCGTGGTCTCCGAAGTGCCCCGGCTCGTGATCGCCGGCGGGCTTGACCGATCCTCCTCGCTGGACGATGCGGAGCGTCTCGCCGAGTGGCTTGACTCGGAGTTCGAGCCGTTCGGGGCCCATTCCCACTTCGGGCTGATCCACGGCGAGCAGAGTTTCCAGCAGGTGGCGGAGGCGGTCCGGACGTTCCTCGAGACGCACCGGTTGTGACCCGGATAGCCATTTCCGGTGCGCCGGTGCACCGAAACTGACGTCATGTGCCCGAGATGGGACCTTCGGGCAGGGACATGCCCCTGAGACGTCTGCAACAATCGTGCCCGCAGGGAGTTCCCCCCACGGCGTCCGATCGCCGCGCTCACTGACGACCGGTCGCCGGCCCCCAACCCCCGTGCTCCGGCACGGACCCCCAAGCTCCCTGGCATACCGGGTCTTCGTGATCCCGTCACACCCGGACCAGCCTTCGTTCGCCGTCCCCCGACGGCGTCCAGGTAGGAAGGAGCATCATGTCGGCGGTCGAGATCGGCGCCCAGTGGGCGTCTCGCCGGACCATCCCCTCCCTGATCGCTACCTTGCTGGCCCTTGCCGTGGCCATCGGGTCGATCCTCGCCATCGCCCGTCTCAGCCCCACCGCCACCGCCGCCGCGTCCGACTACATCCTGATGTCGAGAGCCGAGCTGCTCTCGAAACCGACCAGTGGCGCCGCATGGTCCGCGCTCAAGGCTCGAGCAGACTCGTCGGTCGGCAGTCCGGACATCTCGAACCAGGACGAATCCGCCGACCAGACGACGCTCGCCAAGGCGCTCGTCTTCGCCCGCACGGGCATCGCCTCCTATCGGACCCAGGTCATCGCCGCGCTGAAGGCCGCGGTCGGGACCGAGAACGGAGGCCGCACGCTCGCCCTCGGACGAAACCTGCCCGGCTACGTGCTCGCCGCCGACTTCATCGATCTCGGCGCCGCCGACCCGTCGTTCGATACGAACACCTTCAAGCCGTGGCTGCGCTCACTGTTCAACAAGTCGCTCGACGGGCGGACCCTCGTGACCACCCACGAGGACCGGCCGAACAACTGGGGCACGCACGCCGGCGCCTCCCGCGCCGCCGCCGCCGCCTACCTCGGCGACTCGGCGCAGCTGGGGCGGACCGCGACGGTGTTCCGCGGCTGGCTGGGCGATCGGACCGCATATGCCGGCTTCTCCTACGGTGAGCTCAGCTGGCAGTGCGACGCGTCCAAGCCGGTCGGGATCAACCCGGTTGGCTGCTCGCGGTCCGGCATCAGCCTCGATGGCGTGATCCCCGACGACATGCGCCGTGGTGGCGCCCTGCGCTGGCCGCCGGCGGACACCGGCTATCCCTGGGAAGGCCTCCAGGGCGCCCTCCTGCAGGCGGAGATCCTGCGGGCGCAGGGCTACGACGCCTGGAACTGGTCGAACAAGGCGCTCCTGCGCGCGGTCAAGTTCCTGTACGACAAGGCGCATTGGCCGGCCACCGGCGATGACGAATGGCAGACCTGGCTGATCGACAAGCGGTATGGGACGTCGTATCGCGTCGCCGCGCCGGCACGCGGTGGCAAGAACTTCGGCTTCACGGACTGGCTCTACGGCCCGGCCGGTGCTGGAGCGCCGCCGGTCACGGAGACCCCGGCGCCGACTCCGGATCCGACACCGGATCCGACACCGACGCCGACGCCGACCAGGACCGCGACACCGACCTCGGCGCCGACACCGACACCGGTGCCGACACCGACACCGGTGCCCACACCGACGTCCGCGCCGACCCCGGCCAGCACGGAGACCCCGGATGAGCCGGAGCCGACCCCGACACCGACGCCGGAGGACTCGACGCCGACGCCAAACGAGCCGGAGCCGACTGCGACACCCGCTCCGACGCCGGCACCGGAGCCGACCGAGGCTCCGCGTCCGCCGGCGCAGAACGATCCGCCCGAGGTCAGCCGACCGGCGGTCACCCTGTCCGCGAGCTCCGTCGCGCCCACCTCGGGCGTGCCGGTGCTGGTCGACTGGGAGCTGTCGCAGACCGATGCCGGACTCAAGAGCTTCCAGCTCGAGTCGCGCATCAACGACGGCGATTGGACGTCGGTCCGTCTCGGGACGCCGACCGTGAGCTACGCCCAGCTCGTGGCACCGGCCGGCTCCGAGGTCCGCTATCGCGTCCGCGCCATCGACAAGGACGGTACGGTCGGTGAATGGCGGTCTTCGAGGCGGATGATCACCACGGTCTACTCCGACTCGACCAGCGCCGCCAAGTGGACGGGGACCTGGGCGTACGCCAACCACACCCAGTACCTCGGCAAGCGCGCCCACAGCTCGGCATCGCGCAGCGCCTACGGGACGCTGACGTTCACCGGGAACTGGGTGTCGTGGGCCGGCCCCGCCGGGCCGACCCGTGGTCAGGCGCGCATCTACCTCGACAACGTCCACGTCGCGACGGTCGACATGTACGCATCCAGCTTCCGCGCCCGTGACATCGTCTGGGCCAAGGAGGTCGACGAGGGCACGCACACGCTGCGCATCGTCGTCGTGGGGACGAGTGGTCGCCCGACCATCGCCGTGGATGGGTTCTACGTCCTCCGCGAGGACTGAAGACGGGCCCGGGAGACCGGGACCCGAGCGTTTGTTTGGTATCCTGTCGGCCGTCGTGGGGGTCCCCACCCGACGGCCGGCGCCGCATTCGTCTAGAGGCCTAGGACACCGCCCTCTCAAGGCGGAGATCACCGGTTCGAATCCGGTATGCGGTACCAAACCTCGCCCTCATCGGCCCGATCTGCGATCAGATCGGGCCCTTTCGTTGGAAGATGCGCCGACATGGGAGTTCGAGCTACCGTCCGCGCCGGGGCGAGCCGGCATCTGACCAACTGGGCCGGCAACTACACCTACGAGGCCGCGCGGGTTCATGCGCCGGCAACGGTTCCCGACCTCCAGGAGCTTCTATCGCGCGCCCGCTCGATCCGCGCGCTCGGATCAAGACACTCGTTCAACGACGTCGCCGACGGGCCGGGAGATCTCGTCTCGCTCGAGCGACTGCCGCGCGTCGTGGACATCGACCGGGGCGGCTCGACCGTGACCGTCGGCGGCGCGGCTCGGTATGGCGACATCTGCCGGCCGCTGCATGAGGCCGGATTTGCGCTCGCGAACCTGGCGTCGCTGCCCCACATCTCGATTGCGGGTGCCTGCGCGACCGGCACCCACGGGTCGGGCAATGCCATCGGCAACCTCTCCAGTGCCGTTGCCGCGCTCGAGATGGTCACGGCGAGCGGCGAGCTGCGTACGCTCCGGCGGGGCGAGGAAGCCGGAGCGTTCAACGGTGCCGTCGTCGCGCTCGGCGCCCTGGGCGTCGTGACTCGGGTGTCGCTCGACCTCGAGGCCGCGTTCGACGTCCAGCAGGAGGTGTTCGAGGACCTCCCGACGACCACGTTCATCGAGCGTTTCGACGAGATCACCGCAACGGCGCGTAGCGTCTCGTTCTTCACCGATTGGCGCGGACCCCAGATCGACAAGGTCTGGCTCAAGCGGCGCGTGGCGCCCGGCGAGCGGCTGGCCCCTATCCCGGAGCTCTTCGGTGCGCGGCGGGCGAGCCGCGATCTTCATCCGATCCGCGGCCTGGACGCGGGCGCCTGCACGCCCCAGCTCGGCGTTCCCGGACCGTGGTTCCAGCGGCTGCCGCACTTCCGGATGGATCACACGCCAAGCAGCGGCAACGAGCTCCAGAGCGAGTATTTCGTCGACCGCCGCCACGCGGTCACGGCATTCGAGGCGCTCGACGGCCTGCGGCCGCGGATCGCGCGGCTCATCCAGGTCAGCGAGGTCCGCACGATCGCATCCGACGAGCTCTGGCTCAGCCCGGCCTACCAGCGCGACTCCGTGGCTTTCCACTTCACATGGCGCCCCGACCCGGCCGGCGTGCTCGGGCTGCTGCCCGACATCGAAGCCGCGTTCGCTCCGTTCGAGCCGAGGCCGCACTGGGCGAAACTCTTCACGATGCGGGCGCCGGAGCTACGCGCGCGCTACGAGCGCCTCCCGGCCTTCGCCGGGCTCGCGGGCCGACTCGACCCCGACCGCAAGTTCCGCAACGACTTCGTCGAGCGCTACCTGCTTGCAGAAACGTAGGAGCTGGCTAGGCTCTCGCGGCCGTTGCAACGTGTCGCCGACAGCGCGCCTGGTAGGTCTCGGTGCCGCCCACGTTCTCGGCGACCAGCTCGGCGGATGACGCCGTCGACGCTGTGACGCGGACGTGGAAGACCGCCTCCTCCCCGCACACGGCACAGATGGCGGTCAGCTTGTCGACGCGCTCGGCAAGCGCCATCAGAGACGGCAGGGGCTCGAACGGCCGCCCGTCGAACGTGACGTCGAGCCCGGCGATGACGACGACCATGCCCCCGTCGGCGAGGCGGCTTGCAACGGCGATGAGATCCGTGCCGAAGAACTGCGCCTCGTCGACGGCCAGCATCTCGGTCTCCGGGTCGACCACGCCCTGGATGTCGGCGGCGGTCGAGACCGAGACCGATGGGTGATCCAGCCCGGCGTGGGACGCGAGCCGGTCGACTCCATGGCGCGCGTCGAGCGCGTGGCCGACCACGACGACCCGTCGGCCGGCGATGACCGCCCGCCGGACGCGACGCAGCAACTCTTCCGTCTTTCCGGCGAACATCGGGCCGCAGATGACCTCGATCCGCCCGGGTCCATCCATGAGCGAAGCATGGCATGGCGCCTCGCGGTCCGAGCCGCCCGGGTCTCGGTCGTTCCCATAGACTGCCCCGATGCTGCCGACCGAGCCGCGGCGCCTCGTGATCCTGACGGAGGGCCAGTTCGGGATCCACGACGCCAAGACCGCGATGGGCGTCATCCGTTACGGCCGCGATCACATCGTCGCCATCCTCGACTCGACGATGGCCGGGCGGAACCTGCGCGAGTTCCTGCCGGGGCGCGATATCCCGTTCGTCGGGACCTTGCGCGAGACGCTCGATGGCGCCGTCCGACCCGATGGGCTG
>DATBMM010000045.1:0-1578 GCA_036554825.1 Candidatus Limnocylindrales bacterium | reverse complement strand
GACATCGTCGTGCGCCTGGAGACGACCGGGGACGACCCGATCACCGTCATCGAGGATGTCAGCCGGGACACCGAGCCGGCGCCGCTCCACAGCCACCCGTGGGATGAGCTGATCTACGTCCTCGATGGCGAGATGTCGCTGACCTGTGGCGACTCGACCCTCGTCGGCGGGCCGGGCACGCTCGGCACGCTACCGCGTGGCGTCCCGCACACGCTCCACGTCACAAGATCGCCTGCCCGGTTCCTGATGATCACGGTCGGCGCACCATCGGTGGCGTTCGTCCGAGAGGTCGGTGGGGCGTACGCGGACGGACCGACGGTCGAGCGGCTCGTCGAGATCGCGCGACGACATGGCGTGACCGCGCACTTCGAGCCGCCGTCCTGAGATCACTCCGTCGATCGCATCAGGCGACGTCCGACGCAGGTAGGACGCCGGCAAGGCCGCGGCGCGACGACCGACGAGATTCAGTCTCGACACCATGCTATCGTTCGCGCCATGACCGACGGTGACACCTTCGTGCGGGCCCTCGATACGGCTGGGTACCGGCTGACCGAGCCGCGGCGCGCCGTGGCCGGGCTCATCGGCGGCCGGCGAGGGTACTTCACCGCAGCCGACCTGCTCGCGGAGGCGAAGTCCCGCCGGCTCGGCATCGGCCGGGCGACGATCTTCCGCGCCCTGGAGCTGTTCACCGAGCTGAACCTCGTCGAGCGACTCGACCTGCCGAACGGTGAGCACGCCTACGTCGAGTGCGCACGGGCCCACCACCATCACGTCATCTGCTCGTCGTGCGGGCGGACGACCGAGGTCGAGGACTGCGGGATGCAGGCCGTCGCCGAGGAAGTCGCCCGGCGCAGCGGCTACCAGATCGCCAGTCATCGTCTCGAGCTGTTCGGGCTGTGCCCGAAGTGCGCCGCGCAGTCGGTGCCTGACCGCTCGCGCCTCCAAGCCTGACCCAACCCCCGATGAAGGAGAGCTCGATGCAACCACGACCTTTGCTGAGACCCGATATCAGGCTCTTCCTGGGCGCGATGACGCTGGCCGGTGTCCTCGCAGGATGTCAGGCCGCGGGCACATCCCCGAGCTCTTCGGCTACCGGAGCCGCCGCGACCCCGGAGCCCGACGCGCTGCGGGTCGTCGCCACGACCACGGTCCTGGCCGACTTCGTCCGGAATGTGGGCGGCACCAAGGTCGTCGTCGACAGCCTCGTCCCGAAGGGCGGTGAGGTCCATACGTTCGACCCCACGCCGGCAGATATCGGCAGGGTCGCGGATGCCGATCTCATCGTCATGAACGGTCTCGGCCTCGACGAGTGGCTGGGTGACCTCGCCACCGACGCCGGGGCCGAAGGCACGCCCGTCGTCGAGCTGGCCGAAGACCTCGAGGGCGTGAGCTATCTCGCCGGCGAGGAACACGAGGGCGAGGAACACGAGGGCGAGTCCGCGGCAGGCGGCCATGCCGGTGAGGAGTTCAACCCGCACCTGTGGCTGAACGTGGCGTATGCCCAGAAGTACGTCGAGAAGCTGACCGAGGCACTGAAGTCGGCCGACGCCGCCGACGCTGCGGCCTACGACGCCGATG
>DATBMM010000011.1:0-7258 GCA_036554825.1 Candidatus Limnocylindrales bacterium | reverse complement strand
CTGACGGTCGCCTTCGGGCTGGCGCAGATCGGCGAGTTCTCGTTCATCGTCGGGACGATGGGCCGTTCGCTGGGCTTGCTGCCGGAGGAGGGCTACCAGCTGATCGTGGCCGGGGCGCTCCTGTCGATCACGATCAACCCGTTCCTCTTCGGCCTGATCCCGAGGCTCGAGCCCATGCTCCGCGGCAATCGGATCGTCGCTGGACTCATCGAGCGCCGGGCGGGCGAGCTCGCCCGACTCTCACCCGACGACCAAGGCTCCCTCCGACAGCACGCGATCATCTGCGGGTATGGTCGGGTCGGCCGCCTGATCGGACCGGCGCTCGAGCGACGCGGCTTCCGGTTCGTCGTGATCACCCAGCAACGCGACGAGGTCGATCGACTCCGATCGCAGCACGTCACCGCGTTCTACGGCGACGCCGCGAACCCCCAGGTCCTCGAGATGGCCCGCGTCGACAGTGCCCGGATCGTGGTGGTGGCGACGCCCGAACCGAACGTGACGCGCCTGATCGTCGAACGCGTCCGCCAGCTCAACCCGAACGTCGACCTGGTGGTCCGCACGCACAGCGACCCGGAGGCGGCCCACCTTCGATCGCTCGGCGGCAAGGTCCAGGCGGTCCATGGCGAGCGGGAGCTGGCCGTACAGATGGCCCGCTATGCCCTTCGCCGGTTCGGGCTCAGCAGCGCGGAGGCGGAGGCGATCGCCCAGGGGCTGCGCGGGCGAGCCGTGGTCGTGGCGGAGACGACGTCAGGCGGGTGGGCGCAGGCCGTGGCCCGGCTGCGCGACTGGCTCAGCGCCCGACGAGGGTGATCCCGGTGATGCGCGCGTAGTTCGAGAACCACGTGTCGCGATGGACGACCTTCCCGGCCCGGTCCCGGACCGTCCGCGTCACCGAGACCTGGAAGCCGTTGACCGGGTATTCGATCCGCTTGGCGGCGCCCGTCGGCAGACTCGACGTGTACTCGATCACGTCGCTCGCGTAGCGGTAGTTCTGCTTCCGCCCGGTGGCGAACGTCACCTTGCGGCCGTTCGGGACGCTGTAGATCTCGAATTTGACGTAGCCGCTGCCACCGTTACGCCAGCCCAGGCCGCGGATGAGCAGCGGGTAGTCGGTGTCGTTGGTGAACGACATCGTCTGCTTCGATCCCGAGGCGCTGATGAAGACGGTCGCGTCGAGGCCGACCGGGTAGCGGTCGATGTAGTAGTAGTGATTGCGCCGGGCACCCATCTCGTAGCCGGCCCGCGCCGCCGCGTTGAAGAGCGTCGTCGAGCACGAGCAGATGCCGCCGGCGAGGGCGCCCTGGGGCTCCGTGCGCCCGTTGATGATGGCGCCGCCCGACCGGTAGCCCTTGGCGCGGGTGACCGGCCCGATCGCCTTCCAGAAGTCGAACGTGCCGCCCGGGGGGACGACGTAGCCGTTGATCAGGCGGGCGGGGATCCAGATGTTGGCCCCGAAGCCGTTCTTCTCGCTGATCGGGAAGTACGTGGTCCAGTGGGAGATCATGCGCATCTTCGACCGGGCCGCCGCCGCTTCCTCCGTGGTCAGCGCCGGCTCGGTGACCTTGAGGGTCGGGGTGATGGTGGTGGTCGCAGCACCCGCGGCACGCGCGTCGAGCAGGTCCTCGACCTGCTGGCGGGTCGCGGCCAGGTCGAGCTTGTAGCCCGTCCGGCTCTCGATGACGCCGGTGATCCGTGCGCCGCTGGTCGTGTAGGAGGCGTTCTTCGGCGCCCGGTCGACCTTCTTGGCGATGCCCTTGAGCACACCCTCGAGAGCGCTGGTATCGACGGAGACGCCATAGCCGCCGTCGGCGGTCGGGGCGAACCTCAGCCACGTCCGGAGGCGTGACGCCCCGATCTGTTGCTCCCCGTCCTTGATCGACAGGAGGATCGGCCGCGAGATGCGGTCGGCGTCCGTCTTGGCGACCGTCGCCTCGTCGGTCGTGACCGCCGGTTCGACCATCTCGATCGGGAGGTCGTACGTCAGCTCGGCGGGTGCATCGAGCTCACCGAGATCCGCCAGGGCGGCTTCGACCGGGGTCGCCGGATCGGCGATGCGGCCCTCGATGGCCGGGACGACCGCGAAGGTCCGGCCGACGAGCGACACCCAGGCATCGGCCGGTTCGCGCGCGAGCGAATCGGAGAACGCCAGGACGCGCTCCGCCAGGACGTCCGCGTCGAATGTGACCTTCGGCGCGAGCGACACGCCACGAAGCGCGGTCTGGGCGTCGGCGATGATCCGCTCCGCGGGGTTGCCCGCCCGTCCGACCCCGAGCGCCTCGGCGACCATCGCCTCGACATCCGGCCCGCGGCCGAGCTCGTCGTAGGTGATCGTCGTCTCCTGGCCCTGCGCCTGGAACGTCACCGAGCCCTCGCCGAGGAAGCCATAGGCCTGGCGAAGGGCGGCGGTCGCCGTGACCGCGTCGAGGCCTGACAGGTCGAGCCCGCCGATCGACACGCCCGGCAGGATCCGTCCCGCGTACTGGCGGTCGTAGGCGTACAGGGCGCCGATACCGATGGCCATCGAGGCCATGAGCCCGACGAGGAAGGCCACGCCGAACCGGAGACGCGACGACGGCCGGCGCGCTTCGGGCGCCGGGAGCAGGACGGTCTCGGGCGTGGTCGTGGTCATGGAGGCGCCATCCTAGCAGCCGAAGGCAACCGCTCCGTGCGTGCCTCGGCCCAGCCGAGACGCCCGATGGGTACGACCGGTGACGCGCCTCCCCCGAAGGTGCCGTCGGGGTGGCAGGACGTTCGGACCAGGCGCGGGGTCAGCCGCCGCGCGGTACGAGCACGACGCGCCGATTCGGCTCCTCACCGATCGACTGTGTGGCTACCCCCGAGTGGTCGCGGAGCGTCAGGTGGATCCAGCGCCGCTCGAGGGCCGGCATCGGCTCGAGCTGGAGCATCTTGCCGGTCTCCATGACCCGGGCGGCGGCGCGATCCGCGAGCTCGCGGAGCTGCCGCTCGCGCCGGCCGCGATAGTCCTCGACGTCCACGAGGACGCGCGTCCACGAACCCATCTCCTTGGACAGCATCAGGTTGACCAGGTGCTGCAGCGCCGAGAGGCGTTCGCCCTTGCGGCCGATGAGCGCGCCGAGCGAGTCGCGGTCGTCGCCCTGGGCGACCACGTTGAGCCGGCTCGTCTCGCCGGCGGCAACCTCGACGGTCGCATCGAAGCCCAGGTGGCCCATCAGTGTCTCGAGGATCCGCTTCCCGGCGGCGAGCGCCTCCGGCGAGGCCTCCGCGGCTTCGAGGTCGGCGCGCTCCGACGCCAGCGAGCCTCGGGCGGCTGCGACCTCGGCGGCCTCGGACGCCGACACGTCGCCGCCGCCACGCTGGCCGCCGCGGCCGCCGCGGCCGCCGCGGTCATCCCGGCGCGGACTACGGTCGTCACGGGGCCGGTCGTCCTGGCGGGGCCCGGTCGCGAACTCGCGCGGGCGGTCATCCCGCCGCGGGCCACGATCCGGTCGATCGCGCCGCGGGCCACGGTCGTCACGTGGACGGTCATCACGAGGCCGGTCGTCGCGGCGCGGACCGCGGTCGCGGTCCCCGAACTCGCGCGGCGGCGGGGGCGGCAACGGCTGGGCGGCCGCCGCATCGCGCTTGGGCGCAGCCCCGCCGAGCGCGCTCCGGGGAGCGGCCACGATCCGGGCGGGCTCGGCACCCATGCCGAGGACGCCCCGGCTGCCCGGGGTCAGGATCTCGAAATCGAGGTCGTTGAGCTCGGCCCCGAACTCGTCGCGGGCCGCCTTCAGGGCCTCCTCGACGGTCTTGCCGGAGAACTCCTTGTACGCACTCATGGTCAGCGTCGTCTCCCTCGTCGGCCCTGACGTCCGCGCTCGCGCTTGCGGATCGTCCTGTCGGCCGTGGTCTTCTTGGCGGCGTCGGCCAGGATGGCCGCGCGCTGGCTGGGCTCAGGGGGTGGTGGCATCGCCACCGGGAAGCGCGGGGTATGGTCGACGGCGAAGCCCGGCGTCCAGCCGAAGAGCGGGAACATCGAGCCCCAGCCCACGATCAGGTACTGCTGGACGATCGAGAACACCGTCGCCACGATCCAGTAGATGAACAGGCCGGCGGGCAGGAACCCGCCGTAGACGACCGAGATGATCGGCAGGAACAGCATCATCTGGCGCTGCACGCGGATGTTCGGGTCGTCGTTGCTCGGGTCGGCGGCCGGCAGCATCATCCGTGACTGGACCAGCTGCAGGAGCGCCGACGCGATCGCCAGGAAGCTCAGGCCGAATCCCGCGATCCAGAAGAACGCCTGTGCCTGGGCGACGTTCCCGAACAGCGGCACGTTGGCGTCGATGCATGGCTTCGTCGGATCGATGGAGCCGTTCGCGAGGACGTTCGTGCACTGCAGGTCGACCAGTTGGACGCCGAAGACGCTGAGCATCGCCCGCGGGTCCTGGTTGGTCAGGCCGTGCTGGATGACCGAGTAGATGATGAACAGGAGCGGGAGCTGCAGGAGGAGCGGCAGGCAGCCGGCCAGGACGTTGACGCCGCGCTCTCGCATGAGCTCCTGCTGCGCCATCCGGACCTTCATCGTGTCGCCCTTGAACCGGCGCTGGATCTCGCGCAGCTCCGGCTGGAGGAGCTGCATCCGCCGCTGGGACACGAGCTGCTTCCGATAGAGCGGGATGAGGATGGCCCGCACCACCAGCGTCAGCACGACGATGGCCCACGCGATCGCGCCCGGCACGCCGAGGTTTTCGAGGAACACGTAGACCGCGATCAGGACGATGAACATCGCCTGGAAGATCGGCGTGAACAGCCAGGCGAGCAGGCTGACGGGGTCGGCGCCGGGCTGCGCCGGCGTGAGCGGCGGAGGCGGTGGCGTCGGTGACGCGCCCGGAGCTCCAGGAGCGCCCGGGATACAGGCGGCGACCAGGGGGATGAGGAGGGCGATGGCGAGCGCCGGGAGCATCCGACGCACCGCAGGCGACAGGGTCACGGGCGGGCGGCCTCGCTAGCGGACCGGGTCATATCCACCCGGGTTCCATGGATGACATCGGGCGATCCTCTTTGCCCCCATCCAGCTTCCCTTCAACAGTCCGTACTTCCCGATCGCCTGCTCCGTGTAGTGGGAACAGGTCGGCTCGAATCGGCACGACGGCGGGAGCCAGGCGAACACGATCCGGTAGAGCCTGATCGCCCCGATCCCGATGCGCTTCATCAGCCGATCCCTCCGAGCACGCCGCCGCGGAGAAGGATCCGCTGCAACGCTCCGACCAGTGCGTCATGGTCGGCCCCGACGATCGCAGGCCGGGCGATGATGAGGACGTCCCAGCCGGGCTGGAACGAGGGCGCCATCACCCTGAGCGCCTCTCTGAGTCGTCGGCGGACCCGGTTCCGGATGACTGCGCCGCCCAGCTTGCGGCCGGTCGAGATCCCGAACCGAGTCGTCGCGAGGTCGGTCCGCAGGACCCGGGCGGAGAGCAGGGGGTGGGACTTGGTCGTTCCCGTCTCCTGGACTGCCGCGAAGTCCTGCGGTCTGGAGAGCATCACGAGTCGCGGCGACGGATTGCCGCGATCGTTGGTCAGGCCGTCAGTCGCTTCCGACCCCGAGCTCGCCGCGCAGCCAGGATCCGGCGTCCCGCCGTCGTCTTCATGCGGGCGCGAAAGCCGTGCTCCTTGGCTCGATGGCGCTTCTTGGGCTGGTAGGTCTGCTTCGTCAAAGCGGTCCTGTGATCCTCTCGATCCGACCTCAGGGACGGTCACTCCGACTTCCCCTAGAGGCACGCAAACGCGCCGGTGCCCCGCAGGACACATGGCGCGTCGTCGTCCGGCGGATGATAGGTCCGCCCGAGAAGGGGTGTCAAACAGCCGAGGGTCCCACCGGCGGTCGCGGTGAGGCTCCCAGCGCCGTCCCATCAAGGTCCCGAGCCCCGCTTGGTGACTCTTGGTCAGCACCGACCCCGTCGACGGACCTGGAACGCCGCCCTCGACCGGGATCCGGTGACGCATGGTCACGATCTGCCGCGGAGGGCGACGGGACTGGGCCATCGCGCCTCTGGTGCTGACTCCCAGTCACCGCGCGGACCTGCCTAGTGTCCGGCTCGGTCGTGAGGGCATCAGGCGATGGTCCTGGCGTCACGATGGCGGAGAGTCCTGCAGGCTTCTGGGCCTGAGCCCGGCGCCATGACGGCGCCGCACGGATACCCCCAGGGGGTATGCGCGAATCGCCTTGCGACGCCATCTTGGCCGGTGCTATCCTCTCCGGGCCCTCGGCGCCGGAGACGTTCGCGGGACTCGCCAGCAGGCCCTGTGGAGGGGCGCAGGCAGCGGTCGTCCGGCCTCGTCGGATGGGACGTCGAACGGACGGATCCACCGCTCACGCGCCACGACCGGGACCCTGGCCGCCGCCGCCATCGCATCGCCAAAACCGTCAACCCCCGAACGCAGGTCCTATCGAACGAATGGACGCCAAGCAGGTCTGGCGAGCCGCCCTGGGTGAACTCCAGGTCTCACTGTCGCCGGCCAATTATGAGACGTGGCTGCGCGACACCCGTCTCGTCGACGTCGACGAGCAACGCTTCCGGATCGCCGTCCCGAACGGCTTCGCCAAGGACTGGCTCGAGACCCGCTACCGCTCGCTGATCAGCCAGACCCTGGCCCGCATCGTGGGCTACAGCGTCCAGGTCGAGTTCGTGGTCGGGCCCGCGCCGACCGATGGCACGGCACCCGTCGGCGAGGACGGCGCGCCGGCCCCGACCGCAGCCAGCCTCAACGGCCAGGAGGTCCGTGTCGAAGCGACGCGGATCGGGGGCGAGGGCGGCGCCACCAACCTCAACCCCCGCTACACCTTCGCCAACTTCATCGTTGGCTCGGCCAACCGGCTCGGTCACGCGGCCAGCTTGTCAGTGGCGGAGCGCCCGGGACACGCCTACAACCCGCTCTTCCTGTACGGCGGGGTGGGCCTCGGGAAGACCCATCTGATGCACGCCATCGGCAACCAGGTCATCGCCCGGTTCCCGCGCAAGCGCGTGGTCTACGCGACGTCGGAGAAGTTCACGAACGAGTTCATCACGAGCATCCAGCAGGGCAAGATCGACGAGTTCCGGTCGCGGTACCGGCGGATCGACCTCCTCCTCATCGACGACATCCAGTTCATCGCGGACAAGGAGCGAACGCAGGAGGAGTTCTTCCATACGTTCAATGCGATCCACGAGGACGGCAAGCAGATCGTCCTCTCGTCGGACCGCCCGCCGAAGGCGATCCTCACGCTCGAGGAACGGCTGCGCAGCCGATTCGAGTG
>DATBMM010000007.1:0-2666 GCA_036554825.1 Candidatus Limnocylindrales bacterium | reverse complement strand
ATTCGACGTGATCGTGGTCGACTCGACCGACCCGATCGGTCCGGGCGCGGCCCTGTTCACACCCGAGTTCTACGCGGACTGCAAGCGCGTGCTGCAGCCGGGCGGCGTGCTCGTGACGCAGAACGGTGTGCCGTTCTTCCAGCCCGCCGAGCTCGAGTCGACGATGCGGATCTTCGGGGGTCTGTTCGCCGACGCGACGTGCTACCTGGGCGTCGTGCCGACCTACGTCGGCGGGTTCATGGCGTTCGGCTGGGGAACGGACGACGCCGCGCTTCGCGCCGTGCCAGTCTCCGCGCTCCGGGAACGGTTCGAGGCGGCCCGCCTCGACACGCGCTACTACACGCCGGAGCTCCACCTCGCGAGCTTCGCCCTGCCGCGGTTCATCGGCGACATCGTGGAGGGGGCCCGCGGATGAGCCACCCCTGCGAGACGCGATCGACGAAGCACGGCGGCCGGATCCACCGCTGGGCGGTGATATCGACGACGGAACGTCGTCTCCGCCGTCGAACTCGTCGGTGAGCGGTGAACCGGTCGGCGCGCCCGTTGTTCCTTCGTCGATGGCACCGCTGAGCGGTGAAGTCGGCCCCCGCCGTGGATGGCGTCGACCCCGCTAGAAGCCGCCGCCGGCGCCACCGCCGCCGCCACCCGACGAGCCGCCACCGAACCCGCCACCGCCGCTCCCTGACGAGGCCGGCGAGTTGCCGATCGTGCCGAGCGCCGACATCATCCCGCCGA
The DNA here is from genome assembly GCA_036554825.1 of Candidatus Limnocylindrales bacterium. Taxonomy (GTDB): domain Bacteria; phylum Chloroflexota; class Limnocylindria; order Limnocylindrales; family CSP1-4; genus SPCO01. The sequence goes on along the minus strand of DATBMM010000007.1, from coordinate 1,931 downwards.
GGTCCGGTACCGCTGAGCCCGAGAAGATCGAGCCGCCGCTGCCCGATGCGAGGCCGCTCGCGAACGACGACCCGTCCGATGTCCGGTACCAGGTCGGGAAGTACGTCGACGACGCGAGCGACGGCTGCTCGCGGACGTCCTCGAGCGAGCGCTGCAGGACGGACTCGATCTCTGTCTGCAGGCCGAGCGCCGTGCCCCACACGACGGCCTGGTCGGGTGTCTCGAGCCATGGCAGGCCGGCCCGCTCGACCACCTGCTGCATGGACCGCGCCTGCTCCATGGTCTTCTGCAGCGTCCGCCGGTAGGCCGCCAGCATCGCCCGTACCATGGCCCCGGCCATCGTGACCTTGGGCATGCTCCGGGCGACCAGCATGACCACGACCCCCCCGGCGATCGCGGCGCCGCCGACCACGACGAGACCCGCGATCGGCACGGTGACGCCGATGACGATCGCGACGATCCCGGCCACGACCGCGAGCGTGCCCTTGATGACCCACCGGCTCACGACCTTGCTCGGCTTCTCGACCAGCCAGCCACCCTTCACGACGTGGCCCTCGAGCTTCTCGTCGAACTCCGACACCGACTCGCCGAACTTGGGCAGGTCGTCGGGGTCGAGGAAGCCGTCGTCCTTGGCCAGTGAGCGCAGCCGGGCGAGCGCGTACTGCTCGGCCGGTCCGAACGGCTTGCGCGAGTTGCGCGCCCGCTGTGCCTCCTCGACGGCGTCGCCGGCGGCGGGATCGGTCTCGACGCCCACCTTGTGGGTGAGGCCGAGGAAGCCCTTGTCCTCGCGGAACGCGATGTTCCCCCGCGAGGCGAGATCGAGCATGGCCGTCGTCAGCGCGCGACGGGAGGTGTGGCCATCCATGACGAACGCGCCCGACGCCGCCGTCAGCTCCGGCGGCGGGGCGGGCATCAGGATCGACGCGTCATCGAGGTAGACCGGGTCCTTCCCGTAGCGTCGCCAGGAGAAGAGGGCCCAGCCGGTCAGCCCGAGGAAGACGAGCGGCCCGCCGATCAGGCCGAGGACGGCGTTGAACTGGCGTCCCGCCTGGAGCCGGGCCGCGTTCTCGGGCGTCGCGGCGGCGTCGATCCGGCGCATCGCGATGTCGAGCGCACCATCGAAGTCGGCGTCGCGCAGGAACGGGACCATGTCGTTCTCGAAGATCCGCTGCCGGTCCTCATTGGTGAGGTACGTCGCCTCGAAGCCAGGGGCGGCGTACAGCTGGACTTGGCCGTGCTCGCCGGACGGGTCGATGTCGAAGAAGACGACCATGCCGTCGTCGAAGCCGCGCCGGCCGATGCCCCATTGGTCGATCAACGCCCGGGCGCGCGACTCGGTCTCGTCGGTCGTGACGCCGTAGTCGACCGACTGGCTGTACACGACGACCTCGGCCGCCGTCCGCGCCTCGATCTCGTCGATCGTGGCCTCGGCGCGGACGATCGCCTCGGCCGAGAAGATGCCGGCGTGGTCGTAGACGGCTCGGTCGATCTCCGGCTCGGGGAAGGGCGGACCCGGCGAGACGGCCGGGCCACCCCCCTCGGGCGGTGCGCCGTCGAAGGTCGCGTTGACGATCTCGGCGAGCGCCGCAAGCAGCGCCTCGCCGAACTGCTGCTCGCGGAGGAGCGGCAGCATCGTGTCCTCGTAGATCGCCTGGCGCTCCGTGTCCGAGAGGTAGTTCGTCGAGAACCCCGACCCGGCATAGAGCTGGACCTGACCGTGCTCACCCGTCGTGTCGAGGTCGAAAAGGATGACCAGCCCATCGTTGACGCCCACCCGGCCGACGCCCCACTGGTCCATGAGCGCCCGGGCGTTCGCCTCCGTCTCTTCGGTGGTGATGTCGTCGCGGCCGAGCGACTGCGTAAAGACGACGATCTCGGCCTTCGTCTGCGCCTCGATGGCGTCGATGATCAGCTCGGCCCGATCGCGCGTT
>DATBMM010000351.1:0-8741 GCA_036554825.1 Candidatus Limnocylindrales bacterium | reverse complement strand
CCGCGAGGCGGCGGGCAAGGCGCGGGCGACGGCGAACGCCGTGGCCATCGATGCGGGCGACTACCCGGTCGTGCTCGAGGAGTACGCGGTCGTCGACCTGCTCGACATGCTCGGCTACCTCGGCTTCTCGGCGCTCGCCGTCCAGGAGGGGCGCAGCTTCGTCGAGATCGGCAGATCGATCGGGAGCGACCTCGTCTCGGTGGTCGACGACGGCCACGACCCGGCCGGCCTGCCGATGGCCTTCGACTACGAGGGTGTCGCCAAGCAGCGCGTGGCGCTGCTCGAGCGCGGCGTCTGTCGGGGCGTCGTCCACGATACCCAGACCGCGGCTCGTGACGGTGTGGCGTCGACTGGCCATGGGCTGCCGGCCCCCAACCCGTGGGGGCCATTCCCACTCAACATGGTCATGGCGCCCGGCACCGAGCGCCGAGACGATCTGATCGCCGGACTGGACCGTGGGTTGCTCGTGACCCGCTTCCACTACACGAACCCGGTCCACCCGAAGCTCGCGATCATCACGGGCATGACCCGCGACGGAACGTTCCTCGTGGAGGGCGGCCGCATCGTGGGCCCCGTGCGGAACCTCAGGTTCACGCAGAGCTATCTCGAAGCATTGGCGTGTACAGTCGGGGTCTCCCGCGAGCGCAAGACGCTGAAGGGCTTCCTGGGAGGCGTGGTCGTGCCGGCCATCCGGCTGGAGGGCTGGACCTTCACCGGGACGACCGAACACTGAATGAGCACACTGGCAGGCGACTTCTGGGTCTGCGGCGAGTGCCGGTCGATCAACAACGCCGGGGCTCGGCAGTGCTACAACTGCCGCACGCCGCGTGACCGCGCCGCGGTCGACCCGACGACGATCGACCCCGCGAACCCCGGCAAGCTCCGCAAGATCGAGCTGCCTGGCTTCGAGTCGTCGCGTTGGGCTGCGGTCCTCGCGTCCATCCTGATCGTCGCGGTCGCCGTGCTCCAGGTCGTCCAGTTCAATCTCGGGACGGCGCTGCTGAACCAGATCCTCGCCGGCATCGACCCGACGCCGGAGCAGGTCCAGTACGTCGCGAGCGTGGTGTTCGTGGCCTTCGGGATCGCGCTGCTCGCGTTGATCGCCTGGTCGCTGTGGCTCAGCCGGACGGTCACCGCCATGCCGGCCCTCGGACTGGGGTACCCGCCGACCAACGGCATGATGGCGTTCGTCGAGAACTTCATCCCCGTCCTCAACTTCTTCCGCGTCCCGGCCATCGTCCGCGATGTCGTCCGGCGCCTCGAGCCGGAGGCCGGTCGCGGCGAGGCGTTGATCTTCGCGGCGTGGATCTCGCTCCTGGGCGGCTACCTGGTCCCGCGCGTCCTCGGGTTCTTCACGTCCGACGCGCGGACGCAGATCACGCTCTCGGGCATCGGCACGGGCCTGGTGCTGGTCGGCGCGCTCTTCCTCGTCGTGCTGATCTGGTGGATCGAACGCCGCGTGAGCGCGCGCCGTGACCTCCAGCTCGCCGAGCTTCGGGAGACACCCGCGGACGCGGTCGCGGCGACCGGGGCGCTACCCCCCGCCGACGCGGTCCAGACGCGGTCGGCGTTCGCGGCCGCGGGAGGCGCGATCACGCCGCCGATCGCCGGCGTCGAGCCTGTGCCCGTGGTCGAAGCGGCGCCGGACGCCGACGCAGAGCCAGTCGCCGAGGCAGTAGCCGCTGCGGGCGGCGAGTCGGCACCGGAGCCTGAGGTCGTCGCGGTCGCCGAGGCGGCGGCGGTCGTCGAGGCGGCACCAGTCGTCGAGGCGGCACCCGCCGCCGAGGCGGCACCAGTCGTCGAGGCGGCACCAGTCGTCGCGCCGGAGCCCGTCGCCGAGGCGGCACCTGCCGCCGAGCCGGCACCCGCCGCCGAGCCGGCACCCGTCGTCGAGGCGGCACCCGTCGCCGCGACCGCCTCTCCCCATCTCGTCATCCGCGTGTCCGGTCGAGGCCTGATGACCGCCGAGCTGGACGGCGAGACGGAGCCCGTGATCCTGGAGGATCTCGGCACGTACGCCGCAGCCCTTGCCGAGGCCGGCGGTCGCGCGACGATCGCTGCCACGTCGGGTGACGGCATGTCGGGGCTCATCGTCCGCCGGGCCCAACGGATCCTCGAGGACGCCGGCGTCCAGGTCAGCGTCGACTGACCGATGACCGCCTTCGACGTCCACGCCCTTCGGGCGGAGTTCCCCGCGCTCGGGCGTGAGCAGGATGGCAGGCCGGTCGTGTTTCTCGACGGGCCGGGTGGGACCCAGGTTCCGCAGCGCGTGATCGACGCCGTCAGTTCGTACCTGTCGGACACGAACGCGAACGCCGGCGGGGCGTTCGCCACGAGCGAAGCGTCGGACGCGATGGTCGCGGAGGCCCACGCGGCGGTCGCCGACTTCCTCGGCGCCGGCAGCCCCGACGAGATCAAGTTCGGCTACAACATGTCGACGCTGACACTCCACATCGGCCGGAGCATCGGCGCGACGCTCGGGCCCGGCGACGAGATCGTCGTCACGACCCTGGACCACGAGGCGAATGTCAGCACCTGGGAAGCCATGGCGGCCGATCGGGGCGTGAACGTCCGCAAGGTCGACATCCGCGAGGACGACGTGACGCTCGACCTCGAGGACCTCGAATCCAAGCTGGGGAGCCGGACGAAGCTCGTCGCCGTCGGCTATGCCAGCAACGCGGTCGGGACGATCAACCCGGTCCGCGAGATCGTGGCCCGCGCCCACGAGGTCGGGGCGCTGACCTACGTGGACGCCGTCGCCTACGCGCCGCACGGTCCGATCGATGTCCGGGCACTCGACACCGACTTCCTCGTGTGCAGCGCCTACAAGTGGTTCGGGCCGCATCTCGGCGCGCTGTACGGCAAGGCCGCGGCGTTCGATGCCCTGCCGGCGTTCAAGGTGCGCCCCGCCCACGATCGATTCGAGACGGGGACGGCGAACTTCGAGGGGATCGCCGGGACGCTCGCGGCGACCGAGTACATCCGCGATATCGGCCGTGGATCCGGCGACGCCGGCTCGTCCCGCCGGGACGAGCTCGTCGCCGGGATGGAGGCCATCGTCGACTACGAGCGGGTGCTGGTGACCCGGCTCATCGATGGTCTCGAGGCGATCCGGGGCGTGACGATCCACGGCATCACCGACCGAGCCCGGCTCGCTGAGCGCGTGCCGACCGTCTCGGTCTCGATCGACGGCGTCCACCCGCGCGCGGCCGCCGAGGCACTCGGCCGGCAGGGCGTCTTCGTGTGGGACGGCGACTTCTACGCGACCGGCTTGATCGAGCGCCTGGGCAAGGCAGAGTCGGGTGGCGTGCTGCGCCTCGGACTCGTCCACTACAACACCGCCGCCGAGGTCGATCGCGCCCTCGAGGCCCTGGAGAGCATCGCCCTCGCGGCCGTGGCGTGACGTCGCCCGGCTCGATCCAGGCACGCCTTGCGCGCGCGTTCGACCCGGCCGAGCTGCGCAGGATCAAGCGGCTGTGGGTCCGCCACTCGATCGCGGAGGACCGGCGCGACATCGACGGGCTCATCGCCACCCTGTCGCCCGAGTGCGTGTACGAGATCGCGGTCACGGGTCAGCGCTGGGTGGGTCATGAGGGCGCCCGCGACTTCTACACGGAGCTATTCGCCGCGTTCCCCGACAACGCGTTCGCGCTCTCCGAGATCGTGGTCGGCCCGCAGGGCGTCTTCGAGGTGGCGACGCTGACGGGCACCAACAGCGGGCCGTGGGGCGGCATGCCACCCTCCGGCATGTCCGTGGCGCTCGAGGTGCTGATCCTCTTTCCCTGGGACCCGGCGAGCGGTCTGTTCGGCGGCGAGCGCATCTGGTTCGACCGCGCGACGATCGGCGACGCCGATCCCGAAACGCCAGCCTAGGATGGGCGCATGCCGGGGCACGCTTCCGTCCGCGTCGCACTGAGCGCGTCGCTCGCGATCCTCCTCGCGGCGTGCTCGGGCGCCGACGGGTCGCCGCCGGTCGTGACCGGCGAGCCACCGACCGACCGCGTTCCGATCGTCATCGACGCCGACTTCGACCTCAGCGACATCGCGGCGATCGCGCTCCTGCTCCGCGACCCGGCCGCGGACGTCCGGGCGATCACCATCGCGGGGACCGGCCTCGTCCATTGCCAGACTGGTCGCCTGATGGCCCGCTACCTCCTCGATGAGCTGGGATCACCCGACATCCCGTTCGGCTGCGGGCGACAGTCGGGCGGCACCGACGCGCATCCGTTCCCCGATGCGTGGCGGGCGGCGGCCGATGCGGCGTACGGTCTCGACATCCCGCCGCAGGCTGAATCGGGCGTGCCGCGCGATGCGGTCGAGGTCATCCGCGACGCCATCGACGACAGCCCGAGCGCGCCGACGATCGTCACGCTGGGCCCGCTCACGAACCTCGAGGACGCGTTCACCGCGGACGAGACCCTCGCCGATCGCGTGGCCGCGATCCACGCGATGCTCGGGACGATCGACGCGCCGGGCAACGTGTTCGTCGACGACCTGGACGGCGACGATCCGCTCGAGTGGAACGCGTACGCCGACCCCTCGGCGGTGACCGCCGTCTTCGGGTCGTCCGTCCCCATCTCGATCGTTCCCCTCGATGCGACCGACGACGTGCCGGTGCCGCCCGATCTCGACGACGAGCTGGAAAAGGACCACCAGGCGGGCGGTGCGGATCTCGTGTATGAGCTCCTCGTCCGCAACCCCGACCGCCTTCGCCCGGAGCTCGGCCAACAGCTGTGGGACGAGCTCGCGGCGTTGTCGGTGACCGATCCGGACCTGGTGGACTGGGAGGACGCGACCGTGACGGTGGGTCCGGACGGACGCCTGGTCGCGGACGAGGCCGGGAAGTCGATCCGGTTCGCGTCGTCGGCCGATCGTGCCGCCGTGGAGGCGGCACTGCTCGACGGCCTGCGCCGCGGCCAGCCTCGCCAGACGCCGTTCGCGGTCGGCGGATCCATCTTCGTCACGTTCGACGGGACGAGCTGTTCGGTCACGGGCGCATCCGACCAGCGCGGCGGTCAGGAGCTGCGCTACGAGGGACCCGCCGGCACGCCATCGGGAGCGGCGATCTTCGGGATCCGGCCCCCGCATGGCTGGGATGAGGTCCTCGCCCTGCTGCCGACGTACCAGATCGAGGCGCCGCCGCCAGAGTGGCTGGTCGAGGGGCCGATCGCCCAGGACTCGCTCGGGCTGGGCGAGGCGGTCATCGCCACGGGCTCGCTCGATGAGGACCTCGCGGGCGTCGTCTGCTTCACCGGCACGTGGCCCGACGTCGCGTTCACGCCGGGCCGAGCGTTCGCGGTCGGCGGCGGGGTCATCGGCCCGGCATGAGCGCGCCGACCGCCGCCGAGTGACCGTCGCCCGATCCGCGCTCGACGCGGTCGTCGTCGGCGCGGGTCCCAATGGCCTTGCGGCGGCCCTGACGCTGGCGCGTGCCGGTCGCTCGGTCCGCGTCTACGAGATGGCACCGATGGTGGGCGGCGGGACACGGACCGAGGAGCTGACACTGCCCGGCTTCCGCCACGACATCTGCTCGACGATCGTGCCGCTGGCGCTGGCGTCCCCCTTCTTCCGGACCGTCGACTGGGCGTCCCTCGGCGTCGAATTCGTCCAGCCCGATGCCCCGGTCGCCCATGCCCTCGACGCCGACCGCGCCGTAGTGCTCGAACGATCGTTCGCGGCGACGGCGGCGAACCTCGACGCCGACCGGCGCACGGACGATGGATCGGCATGGCGGGGGCTGTTCGCCCCGCTGGCCCGCGATGAACGGAAGCTCGGCCGCGAGCTGCTCCGGCCGGTCATCCACCTGCCGCGGCATCCCCTGGCCTTGGCACGCTTCGGGCTGCCAGCCATCCGATCGGCCGCCGGCCTCGCGCGATCGCGGTTCCGGGGGGAGGCCGCCCGGGCGCTGTTCGCCGGGCTGGCTGCCCACAGCATGCTGCGGCTCGATCGACCCCTGACCGCGTCCTTCGGGCTGGTCCTCGGGCTGTACGCGCACGCGGTCGGGTGGCCACTCGTCCGTGGCGGCTCGGTGGCCATCGCCGACGCCATGGCGGCCGAGATCCGCCGACTCGGCGGCGGCGTCGTGACCGGCGTCCGCGTGGACACCCTTGACGATCTGCCCGAGGCGCGGGTCGTCCTCCTCGACACGACCCCGCAGGCTGCGATCGCCATCGCCGGCGACCGCCTCTCGCCCCGGACCCGGCGTCGCTACGCGGCGTTCCGCTACGGCCCGGGCGTGTTCAAGATCGACTGGGCCCTCGCCGGCCCGGTGCCGTGGACGGCCGACGGGCTCGCGCGCGCCGCCACGATCCACCTCGGCGGCACGCTCGACGAGGTCGTCCGCTCCGAGCGCCAGGTCGCGACCGGGCGGCCGGCGGACCGGCCCTTCACGCTGTTCGCCCAATACCAGCCGTGGGACCCGTCGCGCGCTCCGGCCGGGAAGCACACCGCCTGGGCGTACTGCCACGTCCCCGCCGGGTCCAGGATGGACATGACCGACCGGATCGAGGCGCAGGTCGAGCGCTTCGCACCGGGCTTCCGGGATCTCATCCTCGCCAGGTCGACACGCGGGCCAGCGGACCTCGAGGCGCACGACCCGAACTACGTCGGGGGCGACATCAATGCCGGGATCGCCGACATCCGCCAGCTCGTCTTCCGACCGCAGCCCGCGCTCGATCCGTACCACGCGGGCGAGGGCCTGTACCTGTGCTCGTCGTCGACGCCGCCCGGCGGCGGCGTGCACGGTATGGCGGGCCACCTCGCGGCGCGCTCCGCGCTGCGACGCGACCTGCGCTAATCGTCCTCGTCGACTTCCGACAGCAACCAGCGGCCGAGCCACAGCGCGCCGGCGGCCGGGATCGTCATCCACACGATGAGCACGATGGAAATGATCGTGATCGCGATCCGCACGTCGTCGAGGCTGTCCTGGACCACGCCGGTCTCGAGGTCGGCCGCGATCACCGCCATCTGGTCACCGAGCGCCCCGAGCGATGCCGCGTTCGACACGAGCGCGGCGCGGTTCCCCTCGAGGTCGCTGGCGATCAGCTCGAGCCGGGTGTCGAGGCCATCGAGGTTCGTCGCCATGCGCCCGAACGCGTCGGACACCCCGGAGAGCGGCTGCCGGCCGAGGATCTGGATCGCGCCCATCTGTGCCTGGACCGAGCGCAGGTCGGCGCGCAGGTCGGCGATGGTCTGCGCCGTCTGGCGGATGGCCGGCGGTGTGCGTTCGATCGTGAACGAGAACGACGTGGCCGACGACGAGGCATCGGCCAGCGCGGACGACGTCCGGTCGAGCGCAGCGACCACGGTCTCCAGTCGCTCCTCCACGCGACCGCCGAGGCTCGCGAGGCGGCCACCCGCGGCGACCAGGGCGACCGTCGCGACCGATGCGAGGATCAGCCCGATGACGCCGTAGACGATCAGTCCGGTGGCAAGCCGCCGCAGGCCGGCCCGCAGGGATCCCGGCCGCGCGCCGTCGGTCACCGCCAGGTGCTGCGTGCGGCGTCCGGGTAGAGACGCACCCTCCGGAACGGTTCCCGGCCGCGCGAGCGGGAGACGAGATTCGCGCGCTCGGCCATCTGGTGCTGGAGACGCCGGATGTAGGCGTTCTGCGGGGAGAGCTCGACGGCCTCCGACGACTGGAGCACCGCCTCGATGGCGTCCTCGGTCTCGCGCAGCGCCGCCTCTCGGGGGTCGATCTCGAGCGCGAAGATCGACGTCAGGCTCGACTGCATCTGCGGGATCGTGTTGCTCTTGAGGACGTAGATCGGCATGGCCCGTTCTTCGGCCTCGCGCAGGAGCGGCGTCTTCTGCTTGTACTCGTTCTTGAGGGTCATGACGACGTCGGCCTCGTCGACCTCCCGGGCGATCACCACCGGCAGACCGAGGTCGCGGACCGCCTGCTCGAGGCGCTTGCGGCTGACCCCCTGCGGCAGGACCCGGAGCGTCGGCAGCGGCGAGCCACCGGGCACGAGCAGCGTCTCCCCGTGCTCGCCTTCCTCGATGCCGAGCGGGAGGCCATCCGTGCCGTCGTCCGACTCGAGCTCATCGGCGTTGACCGGCGCGGTCCCCTCCTCCGCCTTGTAGGTCTGCATCGCCCGCGATGCCTGGTCTCGCCACGCCTTCTGCCGCTCCAGCTCGCGGGCCTCGCGGGCGCGGGTCTCGAGGGTCGCCGTGGTCCCGCCGCGCTCGAGCGGGCCGCGATCGGCGATGTCGCCGGCCACGAACGGGTCGTCGCCGGACCGGGGTGCGAAGCGCTCGCCCGGCATGACGTCCCCCCGGCCGCCCGACAGCGGGCGCGAGCTCTCACGGCCCGGACCGCCGCGCGTCTGGCGCCAGCCCCCGGACGCGCCGGGGCGGTAGCCGGGCCGGTACCCGGCCCGATCCGCCTCGCGGAAGCCGCCGCGGGCCGGGCCATCGCCGCGCCAGCCGGGCTCCATGCGCCACGGCGAGCCGCCACCGACGAGACCGGCGAACCGCTCCGCACCGAGCTGCTCGCGCGGTGACGGGCGCGGCCGGCCCTGCGATCGATGGACGCCCTCCTCGTCGCGCCAGCGCAGCTCTGGGGCGACGGCGTCGCCACGGAGCATGGCGTCGACGGTCTCGGCCACATCGCTGTGGACCGCCACGCGCTCGCGGTCCTGGATCTCGACGATGACGTCGAACGTCGGCGGGGCCTTGCGCTCGAGCACGCTCTTCTGGGTCCGCCGCCGGCGGGCCTCCTCGTCGCCCAGGGTCACGCT
>DATBMM010000349.1:0-6705 GCA_036554825.1 Candidatus Limnocylindrales bacterium | reverse complement strand
GCAGCCGGTACGCGCCCTCGTCGGAGCCGTCCGCCACGGCGTCCGCGTCGTCTCGGACCACGATGCGCCGGCGCGAGCCGCCCTCTTCGAGGAAACGGAGCGTCGCTTCGGGAGTGGCCGGCCGCGCGAACAGGTACCCCTGGCCCAGCTCGCAGCCGAGGGCGCGGAGCCGCTCGAGCTGTCCGGCCGTCTCGATCCCCTCCGCGACGATCGTGAGACCGAGCGTCCGGCCGAGCGCCACGATGGCCGCCGCGAACGCCCACTCCTCCGAACGGTCCGCGGGTCCCACGAATTCCCGCGCGATCTTGAGGACGTCGACCCGGAACCGCCGCAGATACCCCAGCGAGGAGTAACCGGTCCCGAAGTCGTCGATGGCGATGCGCACCCCGAGCTGCCGGATGTCCTCGAGCCGGGTCAGCGTCATCGCCGTGTCGTGGAACATGATCGTCTCGGTCATCTCCAGGAGGAGCTGGGTCGGATGGAGCCCGGTGTCCGCCAGGATCGTCTGGAGGTCCTCGATGAACGTCACCTCCTGGAGCTGTTGCGCCGACAGGTTGACGGCGACCGTCAGCCCCTCCGGGCCACCATGCCATCGCTGCCAGCGGGCGGCCTGGGTGCACGCCTCCTCGAGCACGTAGCGGCCCAGCGCCCGGATCACACCGGTCTCCTCGGCGAGTGGGATGAACTCGGCCGGGGCGATGAGACCGCGCGTCGGGTGGCGCCAGCGCAGGAGCGCCTCGAACCCGGTGACCCGGCTCGTCTGGAGGGCCACGATCGGCTGGAAGTGGACGACGAGCTCGCCTCGGCCAAGGCTGCGCGACAGCTCGGCGCTCAGGGCATGGCGGGCGACGATCGCCGCGTGCATGGTCGGCTCGAAGACCGACACGCGGTTCTTGCCGGCCCCCTTGGCGGTGTACATCGCGACGTCGGCGTTTCGCAGCAGCTCGGTCCCGTCCGTCGAGCCGGCACGGCCGACGGCGATACCGATGCTGGCCCCGACCACGATGTCGAGTCCCTCGATCGGGAACGGCGTCCGCAGGACCTCGATGATCCGATCGGCGACCTTGACCGCGTGGTCGAGCTCGGGGCCGTCCTCGAGGAGCACCGCGAACTCGTCGCCGCCGAGTCGCGCGGCGACGTCGGTCGGGCGCAGGACGTCGCGCAGCCGCTCCGCGACGCCGATGAGCAGCCGGTCGCCAGCCGCGTGGCCCATCGAGTCGTTCACGATCTTGAAGTCGTCGAGGTCCAGGAACAGGACGACCGGCAGATCGCCGACCGACGTCTGGCGCAGGTGCCCCTCCACCCGCTCGAGGAAGAGCGTCCGGTTCGCCAGGCCCGTCAGGGGGTCGTGATACGCCTGGAAGCGAAGCTCCTCCTTCAGCCGCGACAGCTCCGCGAGCGACTGCTCGAGGTGACCGTTCTCGAGCGCGACGGCGGCCTGGTTGGCGAGCGTCTCGAGCAGGCGAAGGTCGTCGTCCGAGAACGTCGTCCCGGCCGTGAGGCGCCGCGAGATCCGCATCGACCCGATCAGGTCGGACTCGCCACGGAGCGGGCTGACCATGTCGCTCCGGTCGTCGGCCGCGCCCAGGCTGGTCGGCAGGAAGAAGGGCGCCGCCGCCGTCGCGATCAGGGCGCGGAAGGCATCCGCCCCCGGGTCGGCGACCGGGACCATGACCTCGGGGGCCCCATCGTGTCGGGAGGTCGTGCGTAGCGCGCCCATCCCGTCGGAGCGCGGATAGAGGATCACCTCCGCGACCTCCGCCCGGAACATCTCACGGGCATGGCCCAGGAGCGCGACCAGCGTCGAGTCGAGCTCGGGCGAGTGCTGGAGGATGCGCGACGATTGGTAGAGGAGCTCCAGTCGTTCGTGCTTCTCGCGCTCGGACACGTACGCCTGGTAGGCCAGGAACACCATCACCAGCGGCAGGACCAGGAGCCACAGCAGGCTGGGGTCGGTGCGCAGGATCGAGACGGCGAGCAGCGCCAGGCTCGTGTTGGCGAGGGCGACGATGCTGCCGAACCGGATCATCTCGGGCAGCTTCTCGAATTGCGGCGCCCCGCCCGAGATGGTGATGACGGTGGCGATGGTCAGCGCACTCAGGACGGTCGCCGCGAGCGTCGCCGCGAACGCCGCCACCCAGTCCAGGAGGTGGGGTGCGCCGGTCATGTCGGTGACGGCGTAGATGACGCTCAACTCGACGACGGCGACCAGCGCGAAGTTGGCGAGGTTGAAGACGAGCTTCTCGATGCGTTGGCGGCCGCCGATCAGGAACGCCGCGCTCGAGCCGACGAGGACGGCAAGCACGTAGTCGAACGGCGACAGGAAGAAGAAGCCGATGACCGCCGGGAACTCGCTGAGCGAGAAGGAGTGGGTCTCGCGCCGGAAGTGGACCTGGACCACTCGCAGCTCGGCGGTCGCGAACGCGATGGCCATGAGGGGCCACGGGATGGTGAGCCGCGCGGGTGGGGTCGGGATCCCGGCCAACTGGGACGCGTGGATCAGGACGGCGAGGCCCGCCAGGAACCCCGAGAAGGCCCAGATCCTGGTCGAGGGCGGGACCGACCGGCCCGGCCCGAGCGCGCGCGCCAGGACCCGACGGAGTGGGCTCAGGTGGGTCGCCATCGTGTCGCGACGGACTCGTTCGATCGTAGCTCGGTCTCCCTCGTCCCGGAGCCCGGTCACAGGAACGAGCACCCCTCGATCGGCGTGACGGACACGACAGTTGTAGTCGTCGGCTGCGCTCGGCGCATCGGACAAGAGGTACCGACCGACCCCGGGACCACCGGTTCCACTCGACGCTCGCGTGTGGGGTTCGTCACGTGACATGGAAAGGCCGCCGGCGGTGGCCGGCGGCCTTCCCGGTGCCTTGGTCAGTCGACCGTCACGGACGCCAGCGCTGCCCGGCCTCGATCACGAACGCCGAGCTTGCGAGGGTCAACAGCGTGAGGACCAGCCGCACGGACTGTCCTCGCAGGTAGCCCCGCACGGCTAATACCACCGCATCCCCGCGCCGATGGACAGGGCCATGGCTGCGAGGACAGATACGGCCCAGGTGAAGCGCGCCAGTCTCGCCTTCACGATGTTCTCCCTTCACGATCGAGGGACGTTGCACTCTCGGGCAGGCAACCGGGCGGTCTCTTGCGAGATCCCTGGCTTTGCGTCCCCGCCTCGCGACGGGTTTGCCGTGGACAACCGGTCGAGCGGAGTGACATGGGTGCCGCTCGTCCCGAACGCTATCGGCCACGAGATCGGCTTCCAATGGCCAACCCGTACCGGGGGTGGGTCATTGCGCGCGAGCACCATCCGCGAGGCTGGCCGGCAGCCCCGACCGGGTCCTATGACCTTCGTGTGGGGGTCTTGGGCAGCCCTGTCTGGTACAGGTGGGTCGGCCGTCGAGCGACGGTTTCCGGAGGACCCGATTGCCGCCCCTCGACCGTCACGACAGCCACCTCGACGCCGGGACGCTGGGCGCCATCACGCGCGCCGCGACCCGCGGTTCCTGGCTCGCCTTCGCGCTGCTCGCCGTTTCGTTGGCGCTCCAGGTCGTCGGGCTCACGCTGCCGCCCGGGTCCCTCCCGGCCACGCCCCCGTGGCTCGCCCTGCTGGTCGCAGTGATCGCTGCCGGTGCATTGGCGCAAGTGCTGGTCCGCGCCTCTCGCCAGGTCGAGGAGGGGCTGCTCGCCCTCGACCGCGAGTTCGCCGAACTGCGCGAGGCCTACGACCGGGCCCGGCTCGACTCGCTCCTCGACGGGCTCACGGGTCTCGGCAACCACCGGGCGTTCCAGGAGGAGTTGGATGCTCGGATCACCCAATCGCGAGAGGCGGACCAGTCGGTCTCACTGGTGATGATCGATGTCGACGACCTCAAGACCATCAACGACAAGAAGGGTCACGCCGCGGGCGACGACCTCCTGCGATCGGTGGCCCAGATGATGCGCGCCAACCTGCGCCGCGGAGACGGCGCCTACCGCACCGGCGGCGACGAGTTCGCGCTGCTGCTGCCCAACACCGACATCGACCGCGCCGAGGTCATCGCCCACCACCTCCTGGCCTCGGCGCTCACCGGCAACCACGGGCGCACCGGCGCGTTCTCGGTGACGATCGGGATCTCCGCGTTCCCGGACCCGAGCGCCGACCGCCACCAGATCATCCACCACGCCGATGCCGCCCTGTATGCCGGGAAGCGCCACGGCCGCACCAACATCCAGCGCTTCGACCCGGCCAAGCACGGGATCGCCGAGGATTCGCGCAGCCTCGCCCAGCTCGAAGCGGCCGTCGTCCGGGTCGCGTCAGAGGACCTGCTGCGTGCCGTGTACCAGCCCATCCACTCGCTCACGACCGGGCGGATCGTCGGCTTCGAGGGGCTGGTCCGGCCGGCAGCCGAGTCCGGCTTCTCCAATGCGACCAGCCTGTTCGTGGCCGCCGAGGCGACCCGCCGCACGGTCGAGCTCGATGTCGTCTGTGCGCGGACGGTGCTCGCCGGCGCCGGCTCGCTCGGCGATGACCGCTATCTCTCGATCAACCTCTCGCCGCGGACGCTCGAGTCGGACGCCTTCAGCGTCCAGGAGATCCTGGCCTTGGCGCGGCGGCATGGGATCTCCCCATCACAGCTGGTCATCGAGCTCACGGAGCGTGAGAGCGTCGACGACTTGCAGCGGCTCCAGGCGGCGATCTCCGCTCTGCGCCGCAACGAGGTCCGCGTCGCGATCGACGACGTCGGTGCGGGGAATGCCGGCTTGCGCCTCCTGAGCGAGGTCGAGTACGACATCCTCAAGGTCGACCTGTCGCTCGTCCGTGCCAGCGCGACGCACGGCGCGAGCGAGGCGGTGCTCCGCGCCCTCGGGACCCTCGCGCGGAACCGCGGCCATCGCATCGTGGCCGAGGGGATCGAGACCGCCGAGCACCTCGAATCGGTGCTCGAGCTGCGCTACGACGCCGGGCAGGGCTACCTGTTCGGCCGCGCCGAGCCGACGCTCCAGCGCGACCCGATCGACCTGTTCGCGCTGCTGTCGCTGGCCGGAGAGAAGCAGACCGCAGCCTGAGGGCGCTGAGCCCCGCGCCGGCGCCGCCGGTGCGCCGACTACACTCCCCGCCATGCCCGTCACCGACCGACCGATCGCCTATGCCGGCGAGCCAGGTGCGTTCGCGGAGGACGCCGTCCTCGCCGCATTCGGCGACGTCGAGCGGACGCCACTCGGCAGCTTCCGGGCGGTCTTCGAGGCGGTCACCGCGGGGCAGGCGTCGGCCGGCGTCGTGCCGATCGAGAACGTGATCCACGGTACGGTCCGCGAGAACTACGACCTGCTCGTGGAGTTCGACCTGACCATCCACGGCGAGGTGATGGTCCCGGTCCGCCTCTGCCTGGCGGCCCTGCCCGGCCAGCGACTCGACGACATCGAGCGGGTGTACTCGCACATCCAGGCGCTCGGCCAGGCCGAGGCGTTCCTCCGCTCGCGAGGCTGGCAGCTCCTGTCCACGTATAACACCGCCGGCGCCGGCAAGGCCATCGCCGACTCCGGGGAGCGTGGGGCGGCGGCCGTCCTGTCGCCCCGGGCTGCGGCGCTCTTCGGGCTCGAGCCGCTCGCGGATGACATCGGCGACCTGCCCGACAACCGCACGCGGTTCCTCGTGCTGGCGGACCCAGGCGGCGCGCCGCCGGCGCTGCTCGACCCGCCGATCAAGCGCCGCACGACGCTGGTCGTCGCCGTCCGGAACGAGCCGGGCACGCTGCTGGCCGTGCTGCGGGTCATCGCGGAGCACGGGCTGAACATGCGCAAGCTGGAGTCACGCCCCAGCCGGGAGCGCGCCTGGGAGTACGTCTTCTGGATCGACCTCGACGGAGATGTCGCCGACCCGCCGATGGCCGCGGCCCTCGAGGAGGTCCGCGGCGTGACGACGATGACGCGGGTGCTCGGGAGCTACCCGAGCCCGGAGGCGTGAGCGCCTAGATCTCGCTCGCGCAGGCCTTGCACCTCGTCGCGTCGATGGCGTTCGGCTCCTTGCAGTAGGGGCAGGTCTTGATCTCGGCTTCCGGCTCGTCCTTGATGAACGTCCTGGAGATCTGCCAGACCACCAAGGCGATCGCGACGAAGGCGATGATCGAGTTGATGAAGGCGCCCCAGCGGATCGCGACCTCGGTCGCCGGATCGCCGCCCTCGGCGGCCTTGAGCACGATCTTCAGCGCCGAGAAATCGACGCCGCCGAGGACGAAGCCGATCGGCGGCATGAGGATGTCGTTGACGAGCGAGTTGACGACCGTGCCGAGCGCGCCGCCGATGATCACGCCGATGGCCAGCGCCAGCGCGTTGGTCTTGAGCAGGAACCCCTTGAACTCCCCGACCATGGTGCCCGCTCGGCTAGTGCTCGACGATCCTGGACAGCTTCTTGGACTGGTCGATCCAGTCCTGCAGCTCCGTCTCGTTCGGGGCGCGGCGCACGATGCCAGGCCGTGCGGCGACGACCTCGTCGATCGTGGTCGCCAGGTTGGCGGCATTGCGGCCGGCCAGCTCGGCGGGTGAGTCGACGCCAGCCGCCTCGAGCAGGTCCGAGTACTCCGACCCGACGCCGTCGATGCGCATGAGGTCCACGTGGTTGACCCATTCGAGGATCAGCGAGTGCGCGATGCCCGTCGCGTCCTCGAGCGCCTGCCGGCCGGACGGCTTGGCGCCGCGTTCGAGCAGGTCGTCCGTGCTCCGGACACCCGC